>JAGVWU010000009.1 GCA_018304145.1 Candidatus Pacearchaeota archaeon
AGCATATGCAAGAAAGAAAAAGCAAGGGAGATTGTATTTAATATGAAAAAACATAATAAGATTAATTTGTCGTTAGGAAATAATTATGGGATAACACAGAAATTTTCACCAGTCAGGTATTTAAATTCTTTTTTAGGATTATCTAATAATCTAAAAAAAGTCCCAATAACTTTTGCCAAAGGAACATCTCTTCTAATTAGCCTAAAACTTTTATAACCATATTTTGATAAAAAATGCACTCCCTCATGATAAAATGTTTCAGATTCAGTTTCTTTAAAATAGACCATTGCTGCAACAGGACTGTTAAATCTTGGCAAGTTTGAAGCTACTTCTATTTTAAATCCTGAAAACATTCCTAGAGTTATTGGAAGTCTAAAGCCATACATTTCCCAATCATCTGAAAAACCAGAATTCTCGCACATAATTCTAACGAGTTTTGATTTTTCTCTTGAATCAAGAGTCTCTCCAAAAATATCAACCAATTCTCTATAAGGTTTAGCTAATCTTTTATCAGATTCATCACTCCAATCAACTTTTCCAAAACTTCCAACAAACTCTCTTAGTTTCTCGAGTTCTTTGCGATATTCAATTGTTACCATGACAAATGGTAAAAATAATTCTTTTTAAATATGACTATAACGAACATTTTCTTGCGACCATTCCAACACTTTTATAAACCCTCAAAAATATCTTCTAGAACTATTCTAAATATTTTAATGAATAAAATGACAACTGCAAAGGATAAAGCTCCCAAACATTTCAAACTCCCTGAAATAAAAACAGGAACCATAGATGAAGCTCTAGATCAATTAGAAATGGCAACTTCTTATTTTGAATTACATCAAACTATTGAAACTGCAACTGAAGTTTCAATTGCAGCAAGAAGATATGTAATGGTAATGGAAGATTCTAAAAAAAGAGGGGAATTAGAATTAAAAACTCTAGAAGTATTTTTCCAAGATATAAGCAGAGTTAGACAGCAATTTGAAAGAATGAGAACCTCTTATCAAGGTAAAATGACTGACGGAAAAAGAAGAAAACATGATACCCACAATCATTTGCAAAGAGATTATGATATTATGGGCTATTATATGACTTTGCTTTCAAGACAAACTCAAAGAATTGCAGAATTAACAACACCTTCAAACGACAATTACTAATCGCAAAACTTAAAACCTCTAAATAATTCTATTTTAATCATGAATCATGAATTAAATCAGCCAAAACATATAGCAATAATCTTGGATGGAAATCGCAGATTTGCAAAAAGATTAATGTTAGAGCCGTGGAAAGGCTATGAATATGGAAGAGAAAAAGTTGAAAAAATGCTTGATTATGCAAAAGATTTGGGAATTAAAGAACTTACTTTCTATGCTCTTTCAGTTGAAAACATCAAAAGCAGGCCAAAAAATGAACTTGAATATTTATACAAGATTTTTAGGGAAGTATTTAAAAATATGGATAAAGAAAAAATCCATAAAAATAAAATAAAAATGAGATTTATAGGAAATCTTAGCCTCCTTCCTAAAGATTTAAAAGAACAATGTGAAAAATTAGAGCAGGATACAAAAAACAATAATAATTTCATAGTTAATTTCGCGATTGCCTATGGAGGCAAGCAGGAAATAATAAATATGGTTAAAAAAATTTTAAAAAAGAAGATTAAAGAAGAAGATATAAATGAAAAAACTATAGAAGAAAATCTTTACATGAAAGATGAGCCGGATTTAATAATAAGAACAGGCGGTGAAAAACGAACCTCTAATTTTTTGCCATGGCAGTCAGCATATTCTGAATTAATTTTTCTTGATAAATTCTGGCCTGAATTCGAAAAACAGGATTTAATCAATTGCATTGAAGAATTCAAAAACAGGAAGAGGAATTTTGGGAAATAATTATTTAACCAAAACTCTTGCCAAATAATTAATATTTCTACTTATTCCTAATAATTCATCATCAAGTTGTTTTGATTTATATCCCATTTCTTGTAAATATAAAACAATAAAATTATACAATGAAGGAAAATTACCATGCTCTCCTTGTTGAAGAGTATTTAATAAATGAGATTTTTGAGCAGTTTCTAATCTTATTCCATAACATATTTCAATAACATCATATAAATTACCATATGAAGTAGCTCTTCTCAAATTTGCTTGTAAAATCTTATCCATTATTTTATTATTATCAAAATATTTAAAAAGCTATTGATTTTTAATTCAAAAAGCTTAAATAATTTGCTTTCTTTATAAAATTCATGAAAGCTAAAAAAGAAAAAAGTCGCAAAAAGACTAAAAAAAAGAGAGTGACATCCAAAAAAGGATGGGGACTCTCTTATGGATACTAACATAATTATAGCAATAATTCAATCTCTTACTGCAATTATAATCTTAATTTCTGTATTCTTAATATATAAAACAATTAAATCTAATGAAATTTTAAATCAAAGAATAATTTTTAATGAAGTAGTAAAACAAGAAAGAGAATTAAGAATAAAATTAAATGAATATAGAGAAATAATACAAAATAAAAAATGTAAAAAAGAAAACTACAGAATTAGATCATAACACTCTTCTCTTTAATTATTATGAATATCTTTCAATATGTTTATACAAAAAAATACTCAACAAAAGAGAAGCTAAATTATATTTTGAAGAAAGATTAAAGGATGTTAAAGAATTATTTGAAATAAGTATTCTTTTCAAAGAAAATTATGCTCAAAAAGAGCAATATAAAGCATTAAATTGGCTTTTCAAGCATTGGAAAATTTGATTATTTCTATAGACTCCTTTATATAAATCCAAAACCCTTCAATCTTGCATAACATTAACAAAACATTCACAACCTTAATAAATAATGCATTATTTCTATTATCATGCCAAAACAACCTTCAAAACCAACGCAATCTTTAAATTCAAGAGAATTTGAACGGGTTACCCAAACTGAACCTGCTACCCATAAAAAATTTAAAATTCTTGCAGCTGGAGATTTTCATGGAGATTCAAAAGTAACCCAAGGGCTTGCTGATAGAGCTTACAAAGAAAAAGTTAATTTAGTTATTCTAACTGGAGATATAACAAGTCCAATAGAAACTGAAAATCTTTTAAAACCCTTCAAGGAAAAAGGCCAGAAAGTTGTTTTTGTTCCGGGAAACTGGGATTCATCAGAAACAGTAAATTTTCTTTCCAAACTTTATGGAATTAAAAACATAGAGGATAATTATGTTGTTTATGATAATGTGGGAGTATTTGGAATTGGAAGCCCTGACTGGCAGATGAATTTAAATGAAAAAAAGGCTTTTGAAAGATTGAAAAAAGATTTTGAAAAGCTTAAATCCTTGAATCTTGAAAAAAAGATAATGGTGAGCCATATTCATGCTGCAAAAACCAAGGCAGAATTTTCAGGAATTCCAGGAAGCACAGGAGTAAGAAAAGCAATTGAAGAATTCCAGCCAGATGTTTTTATTGCAGGGCATATTCATGAAGCAGAAGGATTAAGTGAAAAAATAGGCAAAACCCGAGTCTATAATGTAGGCAGAAAAGGCAGGATAATTGAGTTGTAATTAATTCTTATAGAAAATATTTTTTCTAACTAAATCTTCATGACTCAATTTCACTAAATCTTTTAGTTTAAATTTCCTATTCTTATAACTTTCCCAGATTTCTTCTTCAAAAACCGTTGGTTTAACATATCTATATATTTTTTGCAAGTCCCCATAAATCTTAAAATAATCAAGGGTTCCAACCGTGACTACTGCATCTCTTCTAAAATGAAATGAGAATCCTTTTATGGATGGTAATTTTTTATCAGTCGTTGCCGAATCAGAATAAAAACCAGGATTTACAATATAATGAAGATAGTGAGCTGATTCATGCGCACAAGTATAAACTCTGTCATAAAACCAGAAAGGATAATATTTCTCTAACCATAAACCTTCTAACCCTGAATTATTTGGTATCCTTAACCATGTTCCACCAATACTAATATCATCAGGCAAACTTGCATTATTTCCATTTGGATCTAAAAACATTCTTATATTATCGCAATATCTAAAATCCATTAATCCACTCTCTTCAACTCTTTGTATTTGAATTTTAACCCTACGAGGCAAGTTTGATATGCCGAATCTTTCATGCATTTTAAGCAAGAAATCCCTATGAACCTCTTCCATTAATGTTTGAGTTGCTCTTTCAATTCTTCTTCCATTATTTTCAGGCATAAAGGCATTCTAGTTCTTATATTAATAAATTTATATGTAAAATCTTAAACTATATTTATCTTTTCTATTCACTAACAGCACCAAAATCAACCCTAAAATAATCTCTTCCTTCACCATGATAAGGATGTCTTGATAACCACTGAATCTCTCCTTTTTTTACACCCATAACTGTTTCATTAACGCCAACCTGCAAAGATTGATTATCGTTATGATCGTGATCAGGCCTATAAATTGTTCTTTCAAATCTAATTCCTTTTTCGTCAATGATAATTCTATAATCTCCATCATTAAAATTTAAAATAAGCCTTTCTTCTCCTTCTCTAAGACTTTGATTTTGAATATCTAAATTATAACATTTACCTGCAATAACAATGCCTTTAATATGCAATTCATTATTTTCAGCTTCTACAACCTGCTCTATGCTAACTTCTTTTACAGCCCTCATTCTTTTCTCAGATTTGTCATCAGCCATATATCCCAATAAAAAAATAATTTTAAATAGATTGTTATAAATTAAAATATGCT
Organism: Candidatus Pacearchaeota archaeon; assembly: GCA_018304145.1. Classification (GTDB taxonomy): domain Archaea; phylum Nanobdellota; class Nanobdellia; order Pacearchaeales; family GW2011-AR1; genus ARS1285. Next base: position 4,742 of record JAGVWU010000009.1, read on the forward strand.
TTACTCATATTTTTAAAGCTATTTTTACTTTTATAAACATGAAATTCAAAACATCATCTTCCTCTTTTTGCCTTAATGGCTTGCCACTAGGCTGCAAATATTGTATCAAAGGAGAAAAATTAGTTATTTTTATTTCAGGTATATGCAAAAGAAACTGCTATTATTGCTCTTTAAGCAATAAAAGAAAAAACAAGGATATTACATGGATAAATGAAAGAATTGTTAAAAATCCTATACAAGCAATTCAAGAAGCAATTGAAAGCAATGCAACTTCAGCAGGAATAACAGGAGGAGACCCCTTTTTATTTATGAATAGAACCATAAAATATGCAAAAGCCTTAAAAAATAAGTTTGGAAAAAAATTTCATATTCATATTTATCTTCCAACTCAAAATTTAACAAACTCTAAATTAAAACAATTATCTAAATACATTAATGAAGTAAGATTTCATCCAAATTTTTTGATTAATAGTAATAAAGACAATATAAATAAAGAAACTCAAAAAATAAAATTAGCAAATAAGTTCTGGAAAAAACAAAACATAGGAATAGAACTTCCAATGATTCCTGAAAAGAAACAAAAAATATTAAATTTTATATTAAAAATTCAAAATTATATTGGATTTGTTAATTTAAATGAGCTTGAAATCTCAGAAACCAATTTCAATTGCATGATTAATTGTTATAATTTTAATAAATCTGGTTATGTTGTTAAAAGTTCTAAATCTGCGGGCTTATGGCTTTTAAAAAAATTACAAAAACATAAAACTAAACTTAAAATCCATTTCTGTACAGCAGATTTAAAAAATAACTATCAATTCAAAAATCGTTTGTTAAAGCATAAAATACTTCCACATGGCAAAAGAACAAAAGACGGAACTGTTCTTTATTTAATTGCTAAATATAATCATAAAAAACAATTTAATAATCTTATCAAAAAAATTGAAAAATTGAAAAATAATCAATTTTATATTGACAAACAAAAACAAAGAATTCTTTTATCAAATAGTTTAGCTAATAAATTATTAACCCAGAATCATAAAATATCTCTTATTGAAGAGTTTCCAACTTATGATAGATTGGAAACAGAGACTAGAAACCTTTAAGAGCATTAAAGTAACATTTTTATACATTCTAATTTACATTAATAAAATGAAACCACCTAAACCCTCGCCATTGCAGGTTGAACAAAAGGAATACCGGATTTTTAATCCTAAAAAAATAAAACAAACAGTTGAAATACCTGTAAAACCAAAGCCCTCAATAGAAGACTTGGAAACAGTAGAAAAAATAGGAAAACCTAAAAAAATTAAAGAAAAAAAGCAAGCAAAAAACAAAGAATCCAAAGAACCTGCTAAATTAAATCCCAAAGGGCATATTTTAATAATAACAGAAAAACCGCAGGCGGCATCAAAAATTGCTTTTGCTTTATCCAATGGAAGCGAAACAAAAAAATCAGACAATGGAATACCATATTACGAATTGCGGAGGGATAATAAAAACATAGTTGTTGCCTGTGCAGTCGGACATTTGTTTACAGTCTCTCAGACAAAAAAAGGAACAGACTATCCTATATTTGATATTGACTGGTTCCCGAATTTTGAAATTAAAAAAAAGGATTTCACAAAAAAATATTATTTAACAATTAAAAAACTTGTTAAAAATGCAGGCGAAATAATAATAGCAACAGATTTTGATACAGAAGGAGAAGTTATTGGATATAATATTGTAAGATTTATTGCAAATCAAAAAGATGCCAAAAGAATGAAATTCTCCTCTCTTACAGAAAAAGAAATTCAAGAATCCTATGAAAATGCGCATCCAACAATTGAATGGGGCCAGGCAATTGCAGGAGAAACACGGCATTTTCTTGACTGGCTGTACGGAATTAATTTATCAAGGGCTTTAATGAATGCAATAAAATCAACTGGAAAATTCAAAATAATGTCAATTGGCAGAGTTCAGGGACCTGCATTAAATCTTATAGTAGAAAAAGAAAAACAAATAAATGCTTTCAAACCAACTCAATACTGGCAGATTTTTCTTATAATAAATGATGGGAAAAACCAACTCGAAGTTAAATACTTGAAAGATATAACAAAAAAACAGGACCTGGAGAAATTCAAGGATTTAGAGGGAAAAAAAGCACAAGCTTCTACCTCAAAAACAAAAGAAACTATCATTCCTCCCCCTCCTTTTGACCTGACTGCTTTGCAGACAGAAGCTTACAAGTTTCATTCAATAACACCCTCTCAAACTCTTCATATAGCTCAAAGTTTGTATTTGGCAGGAGTAATCTCCTACCCAAGAACTTCTAGCCAAAAAATACCAGACTCAATGGAGCCTAAAAAAATTCTGGAAATGTTATCCAAAAATTTTGAGGAAACTAAAAAAACAACCAGAGCAAAGCCGATTGAAGGAAAAAAATCTGACCCAGCTCATCCTGCAATTATTCCAACTGGAATTTATCAAAAATTTGAATCTCAAGACCAAAAAATATACAATCTTATTGTAAAAAGGTTCATCTCTTGTTTTTGTGACAATGCGGAGCTGGAAAACAAGAAAGTTGAGGTCATTGTTAATGATTTAAAGTTCAATGAAAGAGGCATGGAAATAATAAAACCAGGGTGGATGGAAGTTTATCCTTCAAAAATGATTGAAAAGGAAATAAAAGATTTTAATGGTGAAGTAAAAATAGAAAAAGTAAAAATAGAAGAAAAAATGACTCAGCCTCCAAAAAGATACTCTCCTGCATCAATCATATCTGAACTGGAAAAAAGAAATTTAGGAACCAAAGCAACAAGAGCAAATATTTTAGATACCTTATATGACAGGAATTATATAAAAGAAAAATCCATACAAGCAACTGAACTTGGAATAAGATTAATTGATTCTCTTAAAAAATTTTCTCCGGTTATAATAGATGAAAAATTAACAAGGGAAATTGAAAAGGACATGGACCATATGAGAGAATCAAAAAAAGATTTGGGAAAAAAAGAGGAAATAACAATAGAAAAAGCAAAAACTGCCTTAAAAAAAATATCAGATGATTTTAAAAAAAATGAGTCAGAAATTGGCAAAGAGCTTGTCCAGGCTAATGAATCTTTATGGGAACAGCAAAAACAAGAAAATAAATTAGGAATTAAATGCCCTAACTGCAATAAGGGAGAACTAATGATTAAATTCACCCCAAGATTTAGAAGTTATTTTATTGCATGCTCAGCATATCCTGATTGCAAGCAAACCTTTCCTCTGCCATCTAACTCTTTGATTAAAAAAACAGATAAAATATGCCAATATTGTAATTATCCCATGCTTATATCTATCAAAAAAGCAAAAAAACCATGGATTTTCTGCTTTAATCCAAATTGCCCTTCAAGAAAAAAGAAAGAAGAATCCCTTTCATTAAATTAATTTTAGAAAGAAATTATAGTTTTGAAGTTGTCAAAAAACATATGGAATTCTGACATTTAAATTCTCTTAAAAAATATAGGGTAGCTAGTAATTTTATTGTCAATTTTTTACAAAAGAGATTAAACCTCTCAGTTAATTAAACAGTCAAAAAGGTTTTTCTTCTAAACCAGAGTTCAAGATTGTATAGAAATCTTTTTATATTCTGTCTAATTTTAACAATCATAAAAAGGTGATAGAATCAAATGATAAGCTGGATAATAGTTATTGTATTTATATTGATAATGATAATCTTATCAAAACTAGGCCATTTTAGGAAAAAAACTTTTATTTTAATAGTGATATTCCTGATTTTATTTTTTTATTCAACCTTGCTCATTATTAACTCAAAAAATAAGTTGGATTTTAGCACTTCAGAAGGTTTTATGAACTCCATGAAAATCTATGGGGGCTGGTTAGCCAATGGATTCGGTAATCTTAAGACTATTGCAGGAAATGCAATAAAAATGGATTGGACTTCAGTCAATGGAACTTTTGTTGAAAAAAATAAAAACAACAGCATAAAATTATCAAATAAACCCGTAGTTAAAAAATAGCAGAATATTTTTTAACCCTTGATTCTGAATATATTAAAGCAATACGCACCGGTAGCTCAGTCTAACACAAATATTTAAATATTATTAACAATTAACATAATATGGTAAAATTCTTTATTTTTAATAATGATAATGACTTAAAAGAATTCTTTAATGAAATAAAAAAATCTTCTAATATAAAATGGAAATATATTTCAAAAATAACTGGAATTTCAAAAACTACTCTAGAAAGATATCGTTCAAATTCCTCTAGAATAAGGGAGGATAATTTTTATAAATTGCTTAAACTAATTCCAATAGAATATAAAAACAAACTAACTAACAATGTAAGTATTATTGATTCAAAAACATGGTTAAGCAGAGGAGGAAAAGAAGCTTTTAAAATTAATTCAAAAAAATTCGAAGAAGGTAGAAAAAAAGGCATAATTGCATTAAAACATTATAAAAATAATAAAAAAACATCCATTCCAAAAATAAATTTTGATTTATCTAAAAAAATTTGCGAATTTATTGGAGCTTTCATAGGGGATGGTATGTTTAATTTATATAATAATAAACTTTATCATATAGAATTTTCAGGAGATAGTGAAAAGGATTTAGAATATTACAAAAATGAAATAATTCCAACAATTCAATCAGTAATTCCCTCAATTAAACATCACATATATAAAGTTAAACAAAAAAATTGTATTCGGATTGTATTTTATTCTAAAGATCTATTTTATTTTTTAAAAGAGGGTTTTGGATTTGTACCTGGTAAAAAAACATTTACTACTTCTATTCCAGATAAAATAATGAATTCCAGAGAAGAATTAATAGATGCTACTATAAGAGGAATTTTTGATACAGATGGATGCATATTCTTAGATAAAAGAAAAAATTATAAAAATCCTTATCCAAGAATATCCCTTCAAATTGCTAGCAAACCATTATATGAACAATTAAAACATTATCTGTCTAAAGAATTTAAAATATATACTGCAGAACCAAAAGATAGAAATATTTATTATATTGAAATTTATGGTATTAGTCAATTAAACAAATGGATGTCTAAAATAGGATTTTCAAATAAAAGACATCTAAATAAAATTGCCACAGTAGCTTAATTGGTAAAGCACGGCCATGGTAAGGCTGAGAGCCTGGGTTCGATCCCCAGCTGTGGCTTAATTAGTAAAATCATGAATAAACAGCAATTAATCCAAGAACTTAAAAAAGAAGGATTTTCAGATAAAATCCTGAAGGCATTTGAAACAATCAAAAGAGAGGATTTTATTCCAGAAAAGTTTAAAGAATATGCCTATGAAAATGAACCTCTGCCAATTGAAGAAGGGGCAACAATTTCTCAGCCTTATACAATTGCATTTATGCTTAACCTGCTGGAATTAAAAGATAATCAAAAAATCCTTGAAATTGGAAGTGGAAGCGGTTATGTTCTTGCTCTAATAAATGAAATTTCAAAGAATTCAGAAATCTATGGCATAGAAAGAATTAAAGGATTGGTTGAAAGCTCCAAAAAAATATTAAAAGATGGCAAAAATATTCAGATAATCCAAGGTGATGGCTCCAAAGGATTAAAAGAAAAAGCTCCTTTTGATAGAATCCTTGTTTCAGCATCAGCAGATAAAATTCCAGAATCTCTTTTTGAGCAATTAAGCAAAAATGGGATTTTAGTCCTGCCTGTTCAAAATTCAATTTTTCAGATTAAGAAAATAAATAACCAAATAATAGAAAAAGAATTCAGGGGATTTGTCTTTGTCCCCCTTATTGAAAAAGAATAATTTAAATATAATATTTCATTAATTATAGCATGAAAAAAAGGAGATTAAAAATAAATAATAAAAACCCAAATCTTAGTCTTAAAAAGACTTTAATTATAGCGATTATTTTTTCTATAATAACAATAATTATTGCAATAATTATTCAATTGAATGGGCAAAGCAAGATAACTGAAAAATGCAGTTATCTTGACCCTTGGACTATTGACCTACTGGCTTTTTCAGCAGCTCTTTTTCTTGTAATTGAAGGTTTCGCAAGAATTATTGAACATCCTCATGCTTCTCTTAAAAGGCAGTTTACTAGAATAATAAGAATTATGTTTGGATTTTCCATACTTACACTTCATATTATTCAGTTTATTCATAAATAAAAATATAAAAATAACTGATAAATTATTCACATGAAAATTGTAAATAAACAATTTTCAGTGCAGAAAAAACCATAAAAGTTTTTTCTTGCATCAGCAAATGTCACATGGATAAAAAGAATGAATAATTGATGAATTCAATTCATCAACATTTATCATTTGAATAAATCTTAAAAGATTTATTTATATACTAACTTTTATCTATATACTATCCAAAAATGTCAGGACCAGGCGAAGGAAAAATCAGGCTGGGAAAAGCAGATGTTTATATTCATCTTAAAGGAAAATCCAATGCAAGAGTCACTCATATTGATATTGAATTGGATGAATTGAACAAAATAATAAAACCAGGAGAAGCTTCCTATGTCCAGGCAAAAGAAGGCGGTGTTTTTATAGGATTAAAAAAAGATATGATAAAAAAGGCGGAAAAGATAGCTAAAGAATAATCATCTTTCATAATTCGGTTTAGAATACTTGTTTACACAGAGTATATCAAAAAGGATATACTTTCTAAAATATTAATTTTCAGATTTATAGCATAAAGGCATCCAATCAAATTTGTATTCTATTGGAAATATAATAGTTTCAAATCCTTTTATTTCTGGAAACTTTTGTCTAAGATCGTCTATAACTCCATAAAATTGCTTATTATTTTTAACAATAAATTCTGCTTCAAATGGCCAACTTCCAACACAGAACACAAAAAATCCAACATTTGGGTTTATTCTACAATACTCAATCAGTTTATTTTTTTCATCTTGAGACAGCAAATTCAAGTCTATGGTTGCTTTAAAGAATTGCATATCTAATAGTTCTAAATTTAATGAGGTGGTGTAACCTAAGATTATACCTAACTTTTCAAGATTTTTCATTCGATATATTACTTTTCTTTCGGTTGAGTTTATTTTACTAGCTATTTCGGTTGAGTTCATTCTTCCATTATTTGCTAAAATTCTTAAAATTTCAACATCAACTTTATCAATCGGAATATTTTCAACTCTTCCTCCAAATATTACAATCTTTCTTTCAAATTCATCTTTTTCTAGAACCCAATTTTTACTTAATATTCCTACTTTTAGAGTTGTATTAAATTCTTGTTCTAAAATATATTTCCCATACTTAGATATAAAGTCAGAAAGAATTTCATCGAAATGATTAATATCTTTAGCAAAGACAGTTATATTTAAATCCCATCTTCCTTGCGCGGAAGCAATCCAATAAATGTAATCATTTTTCATTAAATAGGATATCATTTGTTTTTCTTTTTCTTTTTCTAAATTTTGGAATTTAAAAAACATCTTATAAACAGAATAACCTAATTTAACTGGGTTAATCATTGTCACAAATTTTCTTATTATCCCCCTTTTAATTAAATTATTTATTCTATAGTTTACTTTTTCCCTTGAAAGATGTAGCTTTCTTGAAAGTTGGGTTACAGGTATTCTTGCATTTATATCTAATTCATATATGATTCTTCGGTCAATTTTGTCTATTTTGAGTTCCATATTAACATATGTTACATTTAGTATTTAAATTTTGTGGTTAATGTAAAAAATATGTGGGTTAATTCTTATATAATCTCCTAACCACTTTATAGTGATAAAAGCTATTAAAATGGAAAATAAAGAAAGACAAACATTTGGAAATGTTCCTTTAGTGAGAGGATGGGACTTTAAACCTAGTGATTACGCTGATGCTTGGAAAAATGGAACATTATTAACAGCACAAATTGAAAATACAAATATATGCAATTGTGATTGTGAATATTGTTTCAGGGGCGGTAATCCTCCTGACAAAGATGCTAGATTTGGAAATGAAATTACTAAAGAGCAATTATTACAAGCAATTGATGAAATGTCAAATTTAGGTGTTAGAACTATAAATATTATAGGTGCTGGTGAACCTTTGATGGATAAAGGACTAGAAGGACTATTGGCTCATATCTCTGAATTAGGCATTATTCCAATATTAGCAACTAATGGCAGCAGAATTACTCCCGATTTAGTAAAAGCATTTGAAAAATATCAAACATCAGTTATTTTAAAATTAAATAGCCTTAATCCTGAACTACAAAATAAGCTAGTTAGAAGAAGTTGGTTTGCAGAAAAAAGAGATTATGGACTAAGATTACTTTTAGAAGCAGGATTTAATCAACCTAATGAAAATTATAGGACTAGATTAGGAATTAATTCAATTGTTTTTCAAGAGAATAAGGGAGAAATCTTAGATATTTTAAGTTTTTGTAGAGATAATAATATGATGCCTGTTATGTCTACGTTTATCCCTGCTGGAAGGACAAAAGAAAGAACTGACCAAGAAGTTTCTATGGGTGAATTTCTCGAAATATCAAAAAGAGCTCGCAAGATGGATAGAGAGAAATATGGGATAGAATATGATAAATTATTGCCTTATCTTGGTGGAGTTCCATGCACTCAATGTGGTAAATCTAGTATCTACCTAACAATTTCTGGAGATATATTCGATTGCCCTGGACAATTACATTCTTATGGAAATATTAAAGATACATCAATTACAGAAGCATTTAAACAAAATAAAAGTGTTAATGGCAATTCTGAATTTTCTTGCCCTCCTCGTTTAGACTATTGGAATAGAACACATCAGTTTGTTCAATTAGAAAATATTTAGAAAGTATATCCTAAAGGATATACTCTTTTACACCGAGTATAACTAAGTTGTTCCAGAAAAATTAATAACTTTTGATAATCTTTGATTCTTAAATAAGTTATTCAAAACAAAGCAAAAATTTAATAATCATCTTAGATAAGTATTAATATGACTCAAGAGATTACATTAAAATTAATTTTCTTTGGATTAATTGGATTAGCAGTTATACTTGAAGTTATAGGAGACATATTTTTTAAAAAATGGGCAATTAATAGTAAAAATGTTTTGCTCATATTAGGACTTCTAATCTATTTTATAGGAACAATTTTTTGGGCTGTTTCATTAAAATATGAATACTTATCAAAAGCAATTTCCATATTTACTATCTTAAATTTAATCATAATTGTATTAGTGGGGGTAATCTACTTTAAAGAGGATTTATCTCTAATAAACAAAATAGGAGTTGGATTGGGGATATTAAGTGTGGCTTTAATAGAAATTTAATGTCATAAAATGTTATTAAAAAAATAGGAAGAACTTTGTTATACTTGTTTACACAGAGTATATCAAAAAGGATATACTTTCTAAAGATTAATTTTATTTTGATTTCTTAATTTTCTCCAAATCTAGAATGGCTTTTTTATGCTTCTCAAAAACCCTTTCATCTACAATTCCGTAAACTCCTTGTAAGCTATCTTTAAACTGCTTTGCTGTTATTTTGTTTTTAACTTTCAAAAATAAAGTATTAAAATCATATTTTTTTGAAATCTCTTCTTTTACCCATTCTTTCTTTTTTATATTTGGAGCTAACATAAAAATATCTCTTATATCTGTTAAACGACAGCTCACAAACTTTAAGACAAATAAAGCATCCAAGTTTATGATTCTTAATTTTAATTCTTCTGTAATTGTTTTTCCTCTTAATGTTCTTATTTCTGAATTGTTAAATACCCAATCAGCAGCAAAGGTAACATTTGTCTGTCTGTCCAAAACTTCTTGGATTAAAATATCAATACTTATTTTAATATCATCTCCTAAATCTTTTTCTAGTCTTAAAAAATCTCCATAGTAAGAAGTCTTATCTTTATTATTTTCTTCTTTAGTGTAACTGAGACTTATTAAGACGTCTTCTATTTCTTTTAATTCCTTTGTATCTTTAACTACTATATCGCAATCAACTGAAAATCTTGGAAGAGTGTAAGCATTTACAGCATATCCTCCAATAATAACAAAGTTAAACTTATTCATCTTTTTTAAAGTTTCAAAAATTTCTTTTTCTCTAAGCTGTAACATGGTATTTGTTTTTTATGTAATTGTAAGCATACAAATACATTTCATTTAATTTTGCTAATTTAATTGTTTCTTTTAAACTTTCAACTTTGTAACCTTCTTTTTCTACAAAACTTAATTTTTCAACAGGAATTAAAATAATATATTCGCCTATTGTAGTTCCTTCATTAACATAATTTGGAATATTATGTCTATTAAAAAAGTTTTTCCAGTATTTTAAATCTTTCTTTAATACTTTGATAAAATAAGGTGATTTTTCGATTCCTCTTTGGACATAAGAGTAATCGCTCCAAATTTCTACAGCAGATAAATTAGTGAAAGCATAGTCTTTTTCTGCTTCTTTTATTATTTGTGGAACCTTAAATTCCAATAAACTATTAATTACAATTTCCGGATTTATGCAGATATAAGTATTATCTGATTGTTTTTTAATCCAACCTGCTCTTAATAATAAAGAAAATATCTTCTTTTTCATGCTTTGCCCAACTATCCAATCTAATTCTGATTGTTTAAATTCTTCTTTATCTTTATGCTTTGCAAAAAACAAAGCATATGCCTTTAAGCCGTATTGTGGTATTTCTGTTGTCATTTTGTTGTTTTTTTGATGTTTTATATAGTTACCTAATAGGTAACCCTATATTTAAAGGTTTCTATAATCTAATTAGTATCTATTTAGTAGTAACAAATAGAAAGATTTAAATAGTTGTATATCTTAAAGATATTAGGAGAAAAAAGAAAATGAAAACTGGAAGAGCTTATGGATATTTTGGTTATGAAGGAGAAACACCCGAGTTAATCGAAAATATAGAAAATGCTAGAAAAAGATCTAATTTTCCTGAAACTTTAAGTTTCACGGTTCTTGAAGACAAAGTTAGAAATTTTAGTGATTCTAAAAGAGCAAAATTACCTGCAAAAATTGCTGAACTTGCAGATGCTATAAAAGTATATGGTACTGCTCCAAGCAAATGTTCTCCTAAAATTAGTAGGGAATTATCTAAAATAAAACCTGTAAAAGCATCTAGACTTAGGTATTTGATTATGGCTGAACTTCCTGAGGCAAGTGATATGTCACATGGATATGGGGGATATGGACAATATGGTGCTAATAGTACAACTGCTGGAATGTTAGGAAGTATATTCAATTTGGTTGGTATGGAAAGTGATAGTGGTATTTCTAGAAATGCAGTATTCTATCTTGATGGTCGTGGAAGAGCTCAAGAAACTCATTAATAAAAATAAGATTTTTTAGTAGTTTTTATTAGAGGTGATCCATTAGAAAGTATATCCTTTAGGATATAATCTTTTACACCGAGACATCCAAGTTTCAACTCAAAAATCTCCTAACTTCATCTGCTTCTTTCCATCAACCAATTCTTTTGTTGAAACATTGAAAACCTCAAATATGTTTTCAACAGCAGGAAGAATTTGGTTCTTTAAATAATATCCAATATCATACTCTCCTTTTTCTTCAGGAAGTTTTGCTCTTTCCCTTATTGGCCCTTTGGTTTTTCCTGTTTTTGTTTTCTGATGATTTTCAGGCTCACTTATATAATATTGAATAAGCATTCCAATATCAACAGGTATATTTTTTCCTTTCATTTTCTTTGCAATTGTCACATGAGGGCCCTCTGCCTTATATTCCTCTATAGGTTTTTTCAATTGGGTCCTTATAATTAATTCTTTCAAATTAATTTTTCTTTCTTTTAATTTCTTTACTATCTCTTTAACATAAACAAGAGCCTTTTTCTCATTTCCATCCTCTAAAATAGACTGCAAAACCTTATTTTGAGTGTCTCTGGAAAGATCGCACCAATCCCTTCTCACAGTCTCAAACCCTCTTATTTTTAATTTTCCTTTTTCATCAATAAGGGCATATTTCTTTTTGGCACCAAATTCTCCTGTCCTCTTTGTAACCCAAATTCCCCGTTTATAAAAATCTTCTAAATCTAATTCCATTATTCCAGGAAGATTTTTATTTATTTCTTCCAAAAGCTCAAGAGTTTCTTTTTTTGAATGTCTATTAAGTTTAAAACTTATTGAGTCTGTATCTGAATAAATAACTTCATACCCTTTTTTATTGATTAATTCAATTGTTTTCTTTGTAAAATCCCTTGAAATAGCAGTTGTTGCAGCGCTTGCTTCAGGGCAGTAATATCTTGCTCCAAAAAATCCCTGATATCCGTATGAGGCGTTTGCAAGAAGCTTGAATGCATTGCTTCTTGCTTTTGTAAAGGGATTAGGATTTTTTGCATATTCCTTCTTGTATTGCTTTCTTTTTTCAATAATTTCTTTTAGAATTAAAGGAAAAAATCCGGGTTTCTTTGAAAAATAAAATTTTTTTCCAGAAACATCAACCTCTAAAGCATTCTTTTCCCTTCTGTTTCCTAAAAAACTCGTCTTAGATAAATTAAAAGTTACAATTATTGAAGGCCAATAGCTTGTAAAATCAAAAAAACAAATATTCTCATATAATCCTGGCTTTGGCTGAAAAACAAAAGCTCCTTCGTATCTTTCCCTCGTCCTTCTTTCTCCAATCTCATCAGCCAAAGGTCTTTTCTCAATTATTTCATTAAAGTTGTTTGAATTATGGATAATGTAATTCTCAACATTGCTTGACATCCCGTCTCTTGAAACATCAAACAAAGGTTCTTGCATAACTTTGGAAAATTCCATTAAATCCGGCCATGCTTTCTCAGCAAGTTTATATGTTAAAACAGAATCCTGCAGATTATATTCAAAATAATTTTCCCATTCTTCCTGATTCAATTTTGAAGAATGTTTGAACTCAAAATCTTTTTTCTTTTCTCCTAATAATTCAGAAGCCACATCATTTAAAGATAAAGTTTCAGAAGTTAGATATTGTGAATAAGCTGTTTTGATGAATTTTAATAAGTCAACATGCACAATTCCTCTTATTTTTCCTGTAAGCATCGCTCCTCTTGAGAAAACAGGCTGTGAATCATCCAGTCCAAGATTTAGTTTAAATCCGTTTGCATCAGCCCTTGCCCTTAAATATGGCAAATCAAAACCATCTGAAAAATATCCAACTAAAATATCAGGAGAATATTTTTTAACATGTTTAACAAAGCCTTTTATCATCTCCTCTTCATTTTTAAAGACATCTACATAGTTTTTCTTTGAATCTTTTTTAAAACTTAAAACTTTTTTAAAATCTTCTCCAACCAAAGAAATCATAACAATCTGCCCTTTTCCAATTTCAAAATCATCTGTCTCAACATCATAGGCTAAAATTCTTGGTTTAAATTCAAGCTGTTTTTCCAATTCATTTATTTTCTCAGCTTTTAGGCATAAATCAACATCCAAGCAGCTTGCAATCCCTCCAAATTCATTATTATCTAAAATATTTCCGTCAATCCTATGCCAAACCAAAGGCTTTAATTTTCTTTCCAAAACATATTTAGTAACAAAACCTAAATCATATTCTCTTCTTTTATCAATTTCCTTAAAATCAATTTCATTTGCAATTGCATGGCTATCTTTAAAATTTGTCACAAAAATCTTTATTGCCCTTACTTTTTTTCCCAAATAATTCTTTTCATGAATCTCTGTTCTTAAAACTCTTGAAATCCTGGCTTCCTTTTCAACAACAATCTTCTCAATTTTTTCTCTTATTTTTTCAATTTTTTTATCATTAACTCCCTCATGCAGAATAGCCCAAAAATAAACATCACAACTGTCAATTAAACAAATTCTTTTTCCTTTTTCATTTCTTCCGGTTATTTTTGCATAATTTCTGCCATTAAAATCAAAATAATCATAGTCAATTGGAAGGAAACTAATTATCATAGAAAAATTAAACATGAAGATTATTTAAAGCCTATTTTTTCAATAATTTTATAAACCTGGGTTAATAAAGTCTCTAATGACAAAAAAATGTATTTGCACTTCAATAAAGTATATTACTAAAAAGTAATAACAATAAAAAGAATTATAAACTTCTTTAAACTATTGCTAATATTATATACAAAATGGCAAAAAGAAAAACTCTTAGTTACCATGTATTCTTACCTCAAGGAGTTAGTGTTCCCGGATATAATTCTCTTGAATTAACAGGAAGAACAGAAGCTGTTTCAAGAAGAGAAGCTGTTTCTCATTTAATCGCAAGACAACTTTCAAGAGAAAGAGATAAAATAGCTTTAATAATGAATGAACTTGATATAAATCATGGAGGGGCTGAAAACTATGCATTTTCTCAGCAAGAACCTCCTGAAATTTTACAGGATATTGAAAATTTAAAAAAAGGTTCTAAGCTTACTCTTTATGAAAAAAAATTGCTTAGAGAACAAGCCTTTGCATATAATTTAGCAAGATTAGATGAAGTAGATACTTCCAATCCAGAAACTCAAATGCATTATATAGAAAAAGCAAGATTCTTAATGAAAAAACATTAATTCAATAAATAATTCAAAATGACAAACACATCTCCTCAAGATTTTATAGACTTTGTATTAAAATTAAGTTCAGAAAGTTCTGGTTTGGAAAGAAGTATTGCAGTGGAAGCAGTAACAGCTCAATTAAGAGGCTTTGAACAATCACCTTTTTTTACAGATGTTTTTACAATATTAGAAAATGTTCATGTTCATACAAAAACAAGAACCCTGCCCGAATATCAGAGAAATATTCTAGCAGATGCTGTTAAAAGTTATTGTGTAGATTAAAAGTGAAATTTAATCTGCTTTCAGCAATCTTAAATCTTTAATATTTATAGATAATCTAAACATAAACTAGTAAGTTATGTAAGAGAGAATTGTTTTGATTGTTGATTTCATAATGTTTTTATTATAACACTAACAATATAAAAAAATAAAATCTTGAAGAATGTCTTATTTTATTTGCAAAAAGCAAGCTAGAATAATTAATCAATAGTTTTATTAATTCTCATTTTAATTATTTTTGCATGAAAATATTAGGAACAGAAACAGCAAGAGAACCAAACCATACAGCACATGCAATAGAATTAGCATGTGAACTCATTAGACATCTTGACCATGAAGCTATTTTTGTTAGAACAATTTATGAGGCTCTCGAACAAGCAAAACAAGAAAATTTTGATTACATTCTTATTCATCATATGGATTTTAATGGAGTCAGAGCTTTACGAAAAATCAGCCCTAATTCAAAATATATTGGATTTAGTGGAAATATCTTTCCAGGAACATCTAGGAATTCAATTGGTTATGAATTTAGAGAAAGAATGCTGCAAGATTACAATATTGTAGCAAGTCCTAAAGATTTAGTTGATAAAATAAAGGAAATATTTGAACAAAAACAACCTCAATAAATTACAAAATTATTTAAATAAAGATTCATTATTTCTTTCATGGGCCTTCAAATAGGTGAAATAATAACAAAAAAAGAAATTATTTTTTCAGATTTAAAAGGAAAAACAATTGCAATAGATGCTTTTAATGCGATTTATCAGTTTTTAACAACAATAAGGCAGCCAGATGGAACTCCCTTAAAAGATTCTAGAGGAAATATTACCAGCCATTTATCAGGACTATTTTACAGAAACACAAATTTAATCTTGGAAGGAATAAAAATAATTTATGTATTTGATGGAGAAGCTCCTGCATTAAAGGAAAAAACAAGGCAAAACAGATTTGATATAAAACAGGAAGCAAGAGAAAAATATGAATTTGCAAAATCAAAAGAAGATATTGAAGGAATGGGAAAATATGCAAAAAGTTTGGTCTATCTTGACGAACAAAAAATAAAAGAAAGCAAAGAATTATTAGAAGCAATGGGCATAGCTATTATTCAGGCTCCTGGAGAAGGCGAAGCCCAGGCAAGTTATTTGGCAGAGCAAGAAATTGTTTATGCAGCAGCTTCACAGGATTATGATTGCTTGATGTTCAAATCACCAAGATTAATCCAAAACTTAAGCTTGGCTAGAAAAAGAAAAACAGTTTCAGGTTACAGGGAAGTATTTCCTCAAATAATTGAATTAAAAAATGTCTTTAAAGAATTGGAAATCAACCAAGAACAATTAATTTGTCTGGGAATTTTATGTGGAACAGATTACAATCAAGGAGGAGTTAAAGGGCTAGGCCCTAAAAAATCATTAAAATTTGTAAAAGAACATAAAACTAAAGAAAAAATCTTTGAAGCAGTTGAAAAAGATGAAAAGTATTATTTAGATTTCAACTGGCCGGAAATCTACAAAGAAATCGAACATCCAAACATAAACAAAAAACCAAAAATAGATTTTCCTAAAATCAACAAAGATAAAATAAAAAAAATATTAATGAATTATGATTTTAGCGAAGAAAGGATTAATAATCAATTAATCAAGCTTGAAAAAATACAGAAAAAATCTTCTCAAAGAACCTTATTTTGATTTTTTCTGTCCAGTAAACTTTTAAAAAACTATCAAGAAGTTTTCTGTCAAGGAAAAGGCGAAACAAAAGACGCTGTTTTGATTATTTTAGGAAGTTATTTAAATCTTATATCTTTATTGTTCTTATGAAAAACCAAAATCCGCATATTAAATTATTTTTGAAGAAACTGAAAGAAATGCATAATATTAATAGAGTTAAGTTTGTTATTTTATTTGGGAGCTATTCTCAAGGAAAAGAAAATAAGCTATCAGACATAGACTTTGCTGTCTATTATGAAGGAAATAAAAAAGAAAGGTATGAATTTAGGAAAAAAATTTTAATAAAACTTCCAGATATTTTTGATGTTCAAATTTTTCAGGACCTTCCCTTATATGTTAGAATAAGTGTGCTAAAGGGCAAGCTGATTTATATGAAAGATACTAAATTTGTTTATGATATAGCTTATAAAACAATAAAAGATTTTGAAATGTTCAAAAAATATTATTATGATTATATAAATAATGGAAAAATAAGAATATGAATACAAAACCAAAAAAAATAAATCATGAAAGAATTGAATCAAAAATAAGAAACATTATTGATAGTGTAAATATGGTTGGAGATAAAATTCCAAGTGATTTTGAAGATTTTTTGTCCCTAGGTTTGGTTAAAGAAGGTATTTATAAAAGAATAGAATTTGCAATTGAATGTATTATCGATATATGTAATATAATAAATTCAGATTTAGAACTCGGCATGCCCGAATCTGAAGACCAAATTTTAGATAACCTTGAAAAAAATAAAATATTTGATAGGAAAACAATATCTTTAATTCAAGAGATGAAAAAATTTAGAAACATCTTGATTCATAAATATGGAGAAATTAATGATGAACAGGCATTTGAGAATATAAAAGATGGCTTAAAAGATTTTGAGACTGTGATAAATGAGATAGAAAAATTCTTGAAGAAGCATAAATAGCAAAAGACGATGTTTTGATTATTTTTTATAATAAAGAAGAGAATTTTTATTAATTTATTAGAATAAAGTTATGACTTCTGTTGATTATAGAAAAAATTGTTTCTCATTGTTTAAAATACATGCTCTCTTCACTCTCCACATCCCGCAATAAACTAATTAATTTTATTATTAATAATACAACTATTTTGTAATTCCTTTTGTAAATGCTTTAGCAACTTTAACCTCACTTTTTAATTTCTCTCTATCTAATTCTTCTTGCATTTTTTTCCTCTTTTCTTTCAAAGATTTAAAGAATTCCTTCAGCTGTTTTGAAAATATAATTGCTAATATTAACCCTATTATTAATATAGAAACAACAATCAATTGCATTTGCCAGGAAGTCAAAATTGATATTGAATTAATGATATATTCAGCTATTTTTTTTGTTACTCCAGATATGGAAATTATAATAATGATTCCAAAAGAAATTGTATACTGAACCCATTTTGAGAATATGGATGCTAAACTCAACATTCTTATTGCATAAACAACAAAAACAATCCATAAAACCAAAGTCAATAAAAATAACCAGCTTAAACTAGGAGCCATTCCAATAGTGTATCTAAAAAAAGGGTCTGTAAACCAATTTATTTTACTATATGCATTTTCAACAGGTTTTATATATTTTATATAATAGGTATTATTTTGAAAAATCTTTCCCAACTCCTGAGTTAAATATTGTTTTCTTGCTTCTTCATCTGTTAATTTCTCCACTCCTGTCTGGACTTTTTCAAGATTCTCAGGACTTAATCCAGGAACAACGTCCCCAACTCCTGCCTCTTGACTATGAACAGGTTTTATAGAAAAAATAAAACATAAACTAACAATTAAAATACCTATAAAAAAAATTAAGCTCTTTTTCATAAAATAACTAAGGGTTGAGGGTTTTTAAATTTATAAGAGAAAATTATTTGAATTTAACTGCAGCAGCTTCTTTGTTAAGGGCACTTATATTTGCAGCAGCACGATTTGCTTTTGTTGTTTTAGCTTGCAGTTCTTTGTTATATCTTATTTTATCCAAGAATTCATGTGCCCAAGTAGCTCCTGTAAAAATTGCAATTGCAATTACAACTAAAAAGACTCCTGTCATCACCATTCCAATAGTTCCGCCAACTCCAGCACCTAATGTAATAAAACTCATTAAACCCCAAATAATATTTCTCATTAGTTGTGTAGCAGCAAGTATTATAATAACACCAATTGCAATTGCACCATTTGTGAATCCACTTAGAGGCAAAAATGAAGTTATTTCAAAAATAATCAAGCCAAATACAATAACCCCTATAAAAGTGATTAATGCAACCATTCCAGGAGTTCCCAATTCTCCTAAAGAGCCAACCTCTCCTGGAAGTAAATAATTATTATAAATATCCAACATCCAATTATAAACAGCATCAACAAAATTATTAGCAGCCAACTCCCCACTCCCAGAATAAGTTCCAAAAGCATGACTATTAAAAGTCACAAACAATCCAACAACAATAATCCCTAAAAGCAAAATTGACAAAAAGAATTTTTCATTATTCAAAATAATCCATTTTGAATTTTTTCTTTTAATCAAAAGCTTATGATTTTTGTTTCTCACTCTCTTTTTCATATTAGTTATAACCTTATTTAATTTATAAATATTCCTCTAATCTTATTAAATCAATAATATCCTCTTCTAAAACGCCTTCCTTCAAAAACTAAAACAATTCCCAAGGCTATTATTACAAATTGATAAACAGCCCCTCCGCCATTGAAATACGACAACCAAGGATATTTTGAAAAATATTCTGCAATAGGTTTGATTGCATTTATTAATGGAAAAGCTCCTACTATTATCAATAATATTCCTACAATTTTTTGTTTGAATTTGCCTGGATAATACATTTTGTTTTGCCTTTTTTTTTCAAGTTTATTAATTAATTTTAATTTATTAATTTATCGAATTCTCAATGCCTCTTAAACATATACTTTCCAAATCTTTCAATATTTGTTTGTTTTCCTCCAACCTTGACAAGTAAAATAGCAAGGATTATTACAATTATTAATCCGAAGATGCTTGCTATAAAACCATAAATATTCATAAAAAGTTCATTTGTTAAAAGGCTTGTTGGAAAAAACTGGTAAGGGTCAACTGCCCTCAATACAAACCACATTCCAATGACAGCAACAACTGCTCCTATGCTTCCTAATCCTTCATAAACAAACTTGATTATAAAACCCATGGAAATTAATGCGACTGCAATAAAAACCCAAGTGCCTAAATCCTCTCCAATAAAACCCATAAAAAGCATTTTCTGTGAAAAAGTCATTGCAATTAAAAGCGACAGTGCAATTGCAATTGTTCCTGCAACAGCTTTGTTATGAAAAGATTTATTGACTGTATAAAATATTACTGCAAAAAAAACCAAGGAAATTATTGCAAAAAGAACCCACTCACTATTTAGATAATCCATTGGAGAATAATAATAACCCCAGCCACCCCATTGTGCAAAAACCCTTGGAGTTAAAATTAATAAACTTGCTATAATCAAAAAATAATTTTTATGCACCATTTTTTTATATAATAAGAACATAAATTAGATTTAAATATGTTTCTTCTTAAACATCAACCGAAAACCTTTTATATTGGTATTATATAAGTATATATAAGACAAAAATGAAAACGAAAATATTGCATAGTCCAACATTAGAATCTGTAATTATGGTTGAAAAAACAATTGAAAAATACAGCCAGAAATGTGGGAAATATCAATTATGGAAAAAAATACCAAAAAAAATAATGTATCAAACTTATTTAGTAATTTTAGATTATTTGCAGGAATCTGGAAAAATAATAATTGATAAAGATGGTTGTATTATTTGGATATGGGATCCGAAAACAATAAGAAAATTAAAAAATGAGGACTTAATAATAAAATGAATGACATAATCTCAGTAGCTTTTGCAAATAAAGAATTAAAGGAAGCTTATTTTGAATTAGAAAAAGGAAAATTTGAAGAAAAACAATTATTTACTTTCATTCAAAGAGCTATTAATGATTTAAAATTAAATCCTGTTTGTGGAATAAGAATTCCAAAAAAATTATGGCCTAAAGAATATCTTGTTAAATATTCAACTACAAATTTATGGAAATATGATCTTCCAGATGCATGGAGATTGATATATACAATAAAAGGAAATAATGTTGAAATAATTTGCGTGATTTTAGAATGGTTTAATCATAAAGAGTATGAAAGGAGATTTCATTATTAAAATGGCGGATTATGATATTCTGGGAAACATTGCAATAATTAAAGGGGAAAACAAAACAGAAGAAGAAAAATTAAATCAGGCAAAAAAATTATTAAAACAGCCATCAATAAAAACCGTTTTGGAAAAATCTACAAACATCAAGGGAAGGTTAAGGACAATAAAAACAAAATTTTTAGCGGGCGAAAAAACCCTTATTGCAATCCATAAGGAAAATACTTGTGTCTTTAAATTTAATGTTGAAACCTGCTATTTTTCTCCAAGATTAAGCAATGAAAGAAAACTTATTGCAGAAAAAATAAAAAAATCAGACAGGGTTTTGGTTATGTTCGCAGGAGTGGGGGTTTTTCCAATAGTTGCTTACAAATATAAAAATCCAAAAAAAATAATCGCAATTGAAATCAGCAAAGAATGCTGCAAATATTTTCAGGAAAATATCAGATTAAACAAAGTTTCTCCATATGACATTGAATTAATTCAGGGAGATGTAAAAAAGAAAGTTACAAAAAAATTAGGCAAATTTAATTTTATAATAATGGCCCGCCCTAATCTAAAAGAAACATTTTTAAAATATGGATTAACCGCATCAAAAAAAGGAACAAAAATAATTTACCATGGCTTTTGCAGGGATG
This sequence comes from Candidatus Pacearchaeota archaeon, assembly GCA_018304145.1. Lineage (GTDB taxonomy): Archaea > Nanobdellota > Nanobdellia > Pacearchaeales > GW2011-AR1 > ARS1285. The sequence goes on from JAGVWU010000009.1 coordinate 26,037, forward strand.
AGAAATTAAGTCAATTGACAAAGCAATTGAAACAAGAAGCGAAAAAACTAAAAAGGAAAATCAAAATAGAAAATATTGTTCCAATTGGAGAAATCGCTCCATTCAAGCACAGGTTCAGGATTGAAATCAAAGTTTTGAATTAAAAAAAAAATCAAACAAAAATATTTTTAAAGTTTTAGGTTTTATAAAAAAGATGTTAAAAAACAATTTAATCAATTTTGCTAACTATGAATTATTTATTTTAATTGGAATTCTAATGACCTTGGGAACAATAATTAAATTATTAAGTATAAAGAATTTTTCTTCGGATTGGTTCTGGCTGCTGGCAGGAATTGGCTTGATTGTTGAAGGAAGCATCTCTCTTTTAAAGCAAAAAAAATTTGATAAAAAATACAAAATAATTGAAATTAATTAGAAAAATAAAAAATTAAGAGTCAGCAAGCATCTTTCTCACAATTTCCTCATCCTCAGGATTAGTGATTCCAAGCCATTTTTCATTGCAAGGATAAAGCTTCATCTTAATCTTATTTTCTTTGATTAATCTTGAAAGTTCAGTTGGCAATAAAAATTCTATTTTCCGGTCATTTTTATTTTCTTTTTTAAAGATTTCAAGATTTTCCTCTAAAAGTCTAATCACAACAGGATGTAATGCGAAAATATTCATGCTGACCAAATTCTCAGGCTTAGTTTTGGTTGCATGCAGATTATATTTCTCTATATTAAAAGTCTCAACCAAGTCTTTCACATAATTATGAGAATCTACCTTAAAAATACCTCTATGAACCTTTCCTGTTTCTGGAATCACCCCCATTAATTTATACCCTAAAGAAGCTTCATCCTCATTCTCTTGCAGATGTTCAAATAAAATCTTAAAAGCATTTTCTCCATAAATATCATCTCCATTGCAAATAACAAATCCTGAATTCAGAATTTCTTTTGCAGAGCATAATGCATCTCCTGTACCCAAAGGCTTGTCTCTTTCATTTTTATCATATTTCTGCATTGCATAAAAAACAGGAACTCCTTTGTAATTATCTCCAAATTTTTCCTTGAAAAAAACTCCAGTTTTATTTCCAATAATAAAAACAATTTTATTGAACCCGGATTTAATTGCCTGATTTAAAGAATATTCAATTAAAGTCTCTCCATTTGGGCCTACTTGCGCAAATTGTTTTACTCTTCCTCCAAATCTTGAAGACATTCCAGCAACCATATAAACAATTGCAGTTTCTTTCATGATTAAAGTAATTAAAAATAGTTTATAATTTTTGTTGTTCTTTGATTTTGAAACAATTATGAAAATCAAACTTTGTTATGGTTTTATTTTTCTGAAGATTTTTTATTATAGTCAAGGACGCTGATATTTCTACAGTTCATGCGTCTTGACTTATTAGAGAAAGACATAATAAAAGGGAAAAACTTATGTCTTTCAATATAGTTCTATATAACATTTATGAAATTTTTATTCAAATTAAACCTCTCTTACTTTACATAACTTTTAGTATATTAGCAATTAACTATGATATAAAAATTTAGTCTTGCTGAAAACAGATTAAATTTCAGTTTCCTCTTCACCTACAGCCCTCGGTGCCTCTCCCCCATGCCAGGTGAAACGAGGACGAACTCTAATTGGGTATAATCTTTCAGAATTATCATCTAATAAAAGTGCAGAGCCTTTTAAATCTGGCAAATCATTCATGGATTTATGAAGAGTTTCTATCAGATAACTCTGCATAATCTCATTCAAAGCATCTATATCTTTTTTATTCGTAAGTTTATGGGATAAAATCAAATCTGACTGTGTCATCACATCTCTGTGGATAACTCCTGGCTGTTGAGTGGCAAGAACCATTGAAATTCCCGGCTGTCTCCCTTCCCTTAAAATCTGAATCAAAGAATTTGAAGCAGGAGTTTTTTCATTCATGGGAAGAAATTCATGAGCTTCATCTAAAAATAACCATACAAGAGGAGATTCTTTTTTTTCATAAGAACTGCCTCCATGATAAATTAATTCAATCTCTTCTTTTTTTCTTGCTAACATTCTTTCATTAAATAACTTTTTGGATATCAACCCTATTATCAAAGCTCTAATATTAAAAACTGAAATAGAAGAATACATTGACAAATCTAAAACACTTGTTGTTCCTGCAACAATCAATTCGCTGATTTTAGTTGGCTCTTCATTTTTAGAGGCAAATACATTCCAAGAACCTGCAGCCTCAAACAAAGAAACTGCAGATTTTTTTGATTCTTCATTGCTCTCTTTGTCTTTTTGAATGTTCTCAATAATATCTCCTATATCAAAGTCAGAATTTTTCAAGTTTGATAAAACTCTTTGTATTAAAATTGAAACAGAAGAAATCATGCTTAAATCAAAAATAGCAAGCCAGTCTTCAATATCTAATTCAGAAACAGCCAAAGAAAATTTTTTGTCAATAGAAATTCCTCTTTTTTCATATTCCTCAAAATATCCAAAAGGCACCCAGATACTAACAGGAAGATTTTTTGCCTTCAAATCCCATTCATCTAATAATTCAGCATCTTTTTCATTTTTGTATTTCATTGTCCAAAATATTCCCATTGTATCAAAAATCAAGGGAGCAATATTCTGTCTGATATCTTCAGGAAGATTGGAAATTTCTTCTGCAATAACTCCAACTGAGTACGATTTTCCAGATCCACGTTTGCCAGCAATTAATATAACATGGCTTCTTGCAACATCCATCCATATTTTATTTGAAAGAGAAGTATAATTTCCCATCTTTACATATCCTTTTCCAAGATAAATCAATCCTCGGCTTCCAAATTTCTTTTTATCCTCTTTATTTCTTCCTATTATAATATCAAATGGCATTTTCTGTTTTCTCACCTATTTTACACTATTAATTATTATAACAGGGTTTATATTAATTATTATTTTCTTGTTTGCATAATAAAAAAATAAATTATTTTATCATTTCAAAATATATTTTACAAATTCGAAAGCTTTTTAAACCAGCAAAAATTAAACAAAAGATGGAAGAAAATAGTAATGGCACAATGAATACAACAGAATCATCAGCGCAATCACATTCAAATAAAAATGATTGGAAAGTTTTATGTGGAATTTTGGCTATTATTGTTATTGCATTACTAGTTTATATGTTTCTTGGAAAAGGAATTACTGGAAATGTTATTTCAGAAAATGATGCTAATACAAAAATTGTAGATTATCTTAATTCAAAAACCGGTGGAGGAGTTACCCCAGTTTCAACAAAAGATATTGGAAATTTATATGAAATAACTGTTTCTTATCAGGGGAATAATGTTCCTGTTTATGTAACAAAAGATGGCGGATATTTTGTTCAGGGTGCTATTCCAATAACAGGAGATGTTATTAATACTGATACAGATACAAATCAAGATGCTCCTCAAGATGTCGTTAAATCAGATAAACCTGTTGTAGAAGCGTTTATATTCTCATATTGCCCTTACGGATTGCAATTTGAAAAAGCTCTTTTTC
>JAGVWU010000010.1 GCA_018304145.1 Candidatus Pacearchaeota archaeon
TTTTTACCTCTTTTTATTTTCTCTTAGAGAAAATAACAATTTAATTAATATATCGACGATAAACCACTATTTATATTTTACTAATTATGCCACAGCCTGCTTTATATCTTAACATTTCTTTTGCCTAGCTTACATTCGGCTCAATTTATTCTTGCTCAACAATTTCGCTATTATATTATTAATAAAAAAGTATTAACTCTACATCGAAGATGGAGAGCAAATAGGCTAAGTTTGACAATTTGACATAACATTTTTACAGCATTAAATATAAAAAGGATGTTTAAAGATAATCTATAGTTTATAAAAAAGCAAGTTAATCATTTTTAAATGATTAAGAGAAAGGTGATATATGGATAGTCAATATATTAAAAATGTAGAAAAAGGGTTTAAGGTTGAGGTTTTAACTGACAAAAATAAAATTTTGAAGGGTTTTGTTGATGATATTTTAACAAAAGATAAATATAATCTAAAAGGAATAAGAGTCAGGCTAAAAAATGGGGGGATTGGAAGAGTCCAAAAGATTTTTTTAAATGATGAGCAAAAGAACAGGAAGAGTTTAGAAGATATTGAAAAGCTGATAAAAAATGGAGAGAATTTTTTTAATGAATTCAAGCTTAATTGTTCATGGAGCGATAATTATTCTTTGGAGCAGATAAAACAAAGCAAATCCTACGAAGTCCATAATTATGGCAGAAAAGCATGCAAGGTAATAGTGGCAAAGTCTATTGCAGGATTTTTAAATTCATTTGGAGGCAATTTAATCATAGGTGTAAAAGAGAAAAGAGAAAAGGCAGAAGAATTTGAACTAATTGGCATAGAAGAAGAGATAAAGTCAAATAATGGAAAAGATGGATATAAACGAATGATATTAGATGATATAATAAGGGCTTATTTTCCTCCAAGAATTTATAATCATTTGAATGATTATCTTAATCTAAGTTTTGTTGAAGTTTCTGGAAAAGTCCTATGCTGGATTAATATTAGGAAAAGTGAATTAAAAGTTTTTTTAAAATTAAATGACAAGGAAGTTTTTGTAATAAGAGTTGAGTGCGAGAACAGGATTCTTGAGGGAGAGAAACTTGTGGATTATTGCATTAAGCATTTTAAATAATTTCAGCTCAATTTTCCCTCCAATAATCTTTTAATAGTCTGGAAATCCGCCCGCTTATTTGTTTTCTGCATGACTTGTCCTATTAGGAAGTTGAAGGCTTTTTGCTCTCCTTGCTTGTAATCATCCACTAATTTTTTATTATGATTTATAACTTCATCAACTATTTTTTCAATTTCAGATTCATTTGTTATTGTTTGAGATTCCTCTGCCTCTTGTTTTGGTGAAAATGATTTTGGAATAAATTTTCTTAGAATATCTTTTGCTTTTAACGGGGTTATTTTGTTCTTTTGCAAAAGCTCCAGTAATTCAATTAAGTGCTGGGAATTAATTTCAACTTGATTGGCTGCTAGCTTATTATGATTTAAAACACCCAGCCATTCAACAGTAATCCATGGCAGGGCAATATCCTGAGGTATTTTTTCAGTAACTTTTTCAAATAATTCAACTATTTCAAGATTCTTGGTCAAGATTTCAGCTTCTTTTTTGTTTATTTTATATTTTTTAATTAATTTATCCAGTTTTTCCATTGGAGATTCTGGAAGATTTTCTTTTATGCTTTGAATTCTTTTTTTTGTTATTTTTATAACTGGCAGGTCAGGGTCTGGAATGAATCTGTAATCAGCCTGCTCTTCTTTGCTTCTCATTAGCTCGGTTTTTCCTGTTTCTGAATTCCATCTTCTTGTTTCTTTTTTTTGAGGTTTTTCTGCTTCATGCCTTTTTATTTCAGAATCAATTGCTTTTACTATTTCTGTTACAGAATTTACGTTTTTTATTTCAGTTCTTACTGAAATTCCGTTAATATTTACATTAACATCTGCTTTTATTCCAGCATCCTTATCCAAAGCTTTTATGTAAGAAAGGGTTAAAATCAATTGCCTCAGCCAGTTTTCAACTTCTTCAGATGATGCAAAATCAGGTTCTGTTACTATTTCAACTAAAGGAGCACCAGCTCTATTATAATCTATTTGCCCTGTTTCAGGATTCCAGGCAGCAGGGTCTTCTTCAAGATGAACTTCTATTATTCCTATTCCCAAGAATTTTCCTTTTTCAGCAACTGGAATTGAATAAGCTCCTGAAATTGTCTTTTGATAGCCATGCGGCATATCTGGCCAGGAATAATGTTTTCTTTGAAAAATCAATGGTTTATGATTTTCAATCAAGTTAGGTTTGCAATTCAGCATCATTCCTATTTTTAATATTTTATTTATTGCAGAAGAATTTGGAAGCATTGGTTTTGAGCCTGGCTGGCCTGTGCAAATCGGACAGATATTTGTATTTGGCTTAATTATTTTCATATCATGGAAATTTTTGCAATTGCAGAAGAGTTTTTCTTTTGTTTCAATATATCCATGGATTTCCAAGCCGATTAATGGTTGATGTTGTTTTGCCATGTTAAACAAAAATACTATATGTTTAATAAGGTTTTGGAAATATATAAAAGATTATAGACTTATTTAAAAATCAAATTTGTTTAAATTTAATATGACTACCCAATATAATGTTCCAGTAAAAGTTTTAGATAGTTCAAAAGAATGGATGATACAAAATTCATTAGCAGGGTATAGGGTTTTTACAGATAGAAGCGGTAACTTGGATGGGACTTGTTTTTCAAGAGAAGATGTTCCTTATGTTGGAGAGCTTGTTGTTGTTAAAACTCTTAAACCAGAAGCTGCTCAAACAGCACATAGGGTTCTTAGTGGAATTGAAGGATTGATGGTTCTTCCTGTAACTGAATGCAGTTTGGAAGAAGATAAACAAAGAGTTGAAAGAATAAGTAAAAAAGATTAGATGCTAAATGCTAATCATTTTTCTTTTTTTAATTTTTCAAAAACTTTCCAAAATTCATTAATGATTTCTGCGCCTATCCTGAATTTATTTTTAATCATTTCATCCAGGCTGCTTCTAAGCTCTTTTTCATTAATTATCTTTTTTTTGTATGCTTCAAGCAAGATTCTTAATGAACCAATTGGTTTTAAATCATATAATTTAGCGATGTTTCTTCCTATTCTTTCATCAATCACTAAACTTTTATTTTTTTCTTGAAGGGATAATGCTATTGCTTCTGCTTCTCCAATACCTAATTGAAAATAAGTTTTTCTTAATTTTTTTGCAATCTCTTCATAATTTTTATTTAATTCAATTATCTCTATTTTTTTATTATTAAAAAAATTCTTTAATATTTCTGCATCAGGAGCGTGGATTAGGATTCCTTGCTCAATTATTTCATTATAAATTTCCTTGGTTATTTGTATTTTATTGAATAATTTTATTAAAATGTTTAATTTATTGATTTTAGCAAATATTATTAATGAGGAAGAATCAGCTATCATATTAAATCTTCTATATCCTCTTTAAAATCTTCTAAACTATAATGAAAATTAATATTTTTTTTGTATAAAATGTCAAGAAAAATGGTTAAAGGAACTCCTGCAATTTCAGCTGCTTTGGAAGCAGTTGCTTCATTATTTTGAAACTTTTTTAATGCAATCTCTAGTTTTTTTTCCATAATTCCTTTATACATTATTTCTCTAAGTACATCTGATTTTTTTCTTTTCTCCTCATTGGAAATAATTTCTATTTCCCTTAATTCTTTTGCAGGAATTCTAACAGATATTGAATCTTCCATTTTATTTGTATACAAATGTAGTATTTTGTATATTTAAATGTTTTTATTTTTCAAATTTCATCCTGAATTCTTCTTAGTTCTCCTAAATTTTGCCTTAGATATTGTTCAATATGGGCTTGAAAATGAGGAAAAGAACAATCAGAGCAATCCCAGACTTTTCCTGACTTTGAATAGGGATAAGGAGAATGCCATTTTCCTGATTGATTATTTATTCTGCAACCACCTTCATCCATATCTGAATGATATTCGGGACAAACGCATAAAAAGCAATTTAGGTCTTTGATATCATGACAGGGTTTTTCTTGAGCATAATATGGGCATTGTTCGGAATGTTTTTTGCTTCTGATTTGAAAACTTGTTTCACTTATTATTACTGGAATATTAATCTCTGTTAATAATATTCCTGCTTGTTTCAACTCCCTTAAAATTTTCCTTTTATGATAATTTTCAAATTTTTCTAAATGGTTCATAATTGCTGTTTATATTTATTAGTTAAATAACTTTTGTTGAGGTTATTTCATTTATTTTAAGTAATTAAAAGTTTAGTAGTTTGTATTCTAATAATCTTTAAATAACACAAAACCTTTTAGAAAAAGGTTTTATCCAAAAATTTAAAATGCCAAGTAGAAAAAGAGGAGCAAAAAAAACTGTTAAGAAGGAAGAATCGCTTGTTGATGAAAATACAGCTGTTTTCAAGGAAACTGTTTATAATGTTGAAAGCAAACCTGAGTTAAAGGAAACTCCTGTTATTGCAATTAATACTATTGAACAACCTGCGTTAAATGAAACTTCAGTCATAGAAACTTCTGAAAAAAAACCTATGAAAAAAGAAATCAAGGTTCTTGTTATTCTTGTGATAATACTCTTAATTGTGGATGTTCTTTCATTGTATCTTTATTATAAGCCTGATTTGTCAGAGTTTACAAATTTTTTTAAATTTAAAAGCGGAAAAGTTGTTGAAGATTCTAATAATTCCAATGAATGCAAAGATGGAACTATGCAGGATAGTTGTTCAAAAGACAAGCCTTATTATTGTGTTGATGGAAATCTTCTAAAAAAAGCAGCAACTTGCGGCTGTCCTTCTGGATATAAATTGGATTTTCAGGACTGCAAGAAGATATGAAATTAGAAAGTTGTATTCTAATAATATTTTTACTTTATTATCATTAATAATTAAAGAATGATAAAGAAAGGTTCTGTGTTTTACACAGATGGATGGAAAAGTTATGCAAGTCTGGAGCAATATGGAAAACACAATGTCATTGATCATGGAAAGGAATTTGTTGTTAATCATAATCATATAAATGGAATTGAAGGCTTTTGGAGTTTTGCGAAAGAAAGGTTTCATAAGTATCATGGAATAAGAATGAACAACTATCCATCATACATTAAAGAAATGGAATTTCGTTTTAATAATAGAAACGAAAATGTTTATAATCTATTAATTGATATATGTATTGTAAGGGGGCAGTTTAGTGCGGAATTGCACTAATCACCAAGAATTTTTATAACTGGAATTTTTCTATTACTCATAACATAGATTATGTGATTTGTAACATAGATTATTATATTTTTACGTTACTTATAACATAAAATATGTGATTAATCACAGAAAGATTTTTAAACTAATGAATCTACATATATGAATGACAACAATTGAAGAACACAAAGAAATAGCAAAAGAATTTCTGGACGATATTAACGAGAAGATAAGAGCAAATCTTTTGCTTGAAAGACAGAAAATAATAGGTTTTGCAGCTTCTGAATCAGCAACAAATTTATTTGCAGTATTTTTGCATTCTAAAAATTTAATAGAACCATCTTTCAGTATAAATCATAGGTTTTTTGCTTCTTTAAGAATAGCTGAAAGAAAATTTAATTTTAATTTTCCAAAGAAAGAAGAACTTCTTAAATTATTAGTGAAACAAGAAGATTTTAGAAATAAAATATGCTATGGTAAAAAGAAAGATTTAGAAATTGTAAATAATGCAATAAAAAATCTTTTTGAAATTAAGAAAATTACGGATATAGAACTCGAGGTGAAAAATGAGTGAAATTCTTGCTTATATTTATGATTTTTTGTCAATAGTATTTGAAAATGAAGAAATTATAGATGAAATAAAAGAGATAATTCTCTATGGTAGTTATGCTAAAAAAACCTATGATGAAGAAAGTGATATTGATTTATTTTTTAATATAAAAAATAAAGATAAATCTAAAGAAGTTGAAGAAAAATTAAAAAAAACATTAAAAAGCTTTGAGATAAAAGCTGAAAAAACATGGAAATTGAAAAATATAGATATTCCTATTAGTTTTATTGTTGGTTCATTAAATGATGAGATGTGGAAAGGAATAAAAGATGAGATTGCAAGTTCTGGAATAATTCTTTATGGTACATATAAAGAACTTCCTGAAAAAGTTAGTCATTATATTTTATTTTCTTATTCTTTAAATAATCTTAAAAGAAAAGAAAAAATGAAATTTATAAGAACTGTTTTTGGTTATAGCTTAATTAAAAACAAGAAAGAATACAAGCAAAAAGGAATACTTGAATCTATTGATGGCAAGAAATTATCTTCCAATGCCCTGCTTATTCCTTCAAAGGAATCTTTAAAAATAAAAAAGATATTCAGCGAGTTTAAAATAAAGTATAATGTTTTTGAGAGCTGGGTGAGGATATAAGGATTGAAGATTGTAACACGATGTAAAAAGAGGTGATTTTATAAATAATAATTGTATGGTTTTTTAATGAAAAAACCATTTAAAAAACCTGAAGCAGGAGACAAAGTTGAAATTGTTATTGACAACAGAACTGAAAAGGGAATTCTTCTTGAATCGCATGATTCAGGAATCCTGCTTTTGAAACTTGAAAATGGGTATAATATTGGATTAAGAAAAGAAGATGTTAAAGAAATAAAATTGATTGAAAATAAAAAATCCGAAAAGAAAGAAGAAAAAGAATTTGCATTAAATCATAAAAAACCTGTAATTGATTTTATTATTACAGGAGGGACTATTTCTTCAAAACTTGACCCTTCTACTGGGGGTGTGAAAGACTTGACAAATCCAAAGGAATTTTTTTCTGTTTATCCTGAAATTTTTGAAATTGCTGATGTAAGAATCCAAAGCCCTTTTATGAAATGGAGCGAGAATATGGATTCAAATGACTGGATAAAAATTTCTAAAATTGTTGAAAAATCCCTGAATGATGAGAATGTAAAGGGTATTATAATAAGTCATGGAACTGACACACTTCATTATACTGCAAGTGCATTATCTTTCATGTTTGGAAAATTAAACAAGCCTGTTGTTTTAACTTATTCCCAAAGAAGTTCTGACAGAGGAAGCGCTGATTCAAGATTGAATTTAATTTGTTCGGCATATGCTGCCCTTTCTGATATTGCAGAAGTTGTTTTAGTCGGACATGCTAATATGAATGATGAATATTGTTATGCTCTTCGCGGAACAAAAGTCAGGAAAATGCATTCTTCTAGAAGAGATGCTTTTCGTCCTATTAATTGCAAACCAATTGCAAAAATTTTTCCAGATGGAAAAATTGAAGTTATTTCTGATTATAACAAAAAAATAAAAAGCAATTTTAAAATAAAAGCAGATGCTGTTTTTGACAATAAAATAGGATTAATAAAATTTTATCCAGGGCAAAATCCAGATATTTTAGATTATTATTTAAAAAATAAATACAAGGGATTGATAATTGAATTTGCAGGCATTGGACAGGTTGCAAACCATGGAAAAAATAATTGGATTCCGAAATTAAAAGAGATTATTGAAAAAGGAATGCTGGTTTATGCTGTTCCCCAGACTTTATATGGAAGATTAGACCCTTATGTTTATGAATCTGCAAGAAGGATTTTAGAAACAGGAGTTGTTTATTTAGGGGATATTTTACCGGAAACAGCTTTCACAAAATTGGGATGGGTTTTGGGGCATAAAGAATGGAGAGGTTCTGTTGCCACAAAAACAAAAATGCTTGAAAATATTTCAAATGAATTCAATAAAAGATTAGGAAGAGAGTTTTTGGATTAATTTATAGGATAAGAAATTAATTTCCGGACAATTTACCCTTTCTTATCCTATCTATCAAGGAAAAAATTTTCCGAAAATTTATTTCCGTTGATATAGCTATAGTTTTTATAAATTCAATTAATAAATCTTACGATTCTATTTTGTCCACTATAGTTTTCTGTAACAATCAATTCTCTCACATTTTTATAATCTAAAAATACCCTTGTTATTTTTAGATTAGGAGCAGTGGTTTCAAAACTGAATCCTGATTTTCTTGGAGATTTTATAATTCCTCCATTATAATTTTGACTTCCTATTCTGCAAATCGGGAAGTTCAATTTATCCAAGATTCTAGAATCTTCATATAATAGCACAAATTCCTCCTTATACTTGTCAATAATTTCCTGAATAGATTCTTCTCCAGGAAGATTTAAATTTATAACAACCAAAGGCTCTGTAATTTCCTGATTTGCTGCTCCAATTTTCTTTTCTAAATTTCCCATGTTTTTATAATAAAAACCTGAATATATATTTATTTAGGTTATAAAAAATTATTAATCTGAAGATGGACTAAATTTCAGTTATAACTAAAAAGTAGTTATTGAAAGAAAGATTTAAAAAGCAGAAGTTGATAAAGAATTTATGGAAACCAGAGGTTATACTCTTGCAAATGATGAATTTGCTTTTTTAGCAGACTTGTTTGGAAAAATTCTAATAGAAAAAGATATACCTCATGTTATTGTAGGAGGAATTGCCACACAAGCACATACTCTTGATAGAATGTGCAAACATCATAATAGGGATGTTAGTTCTTTGGTGTCTGATGAAAGCATTGGAAATTTAGATGATTATTTGAGAGCAACCAATGCCCTTGATTTTGCTTTGAGATTTTCTGAATATGATACTTTAGAAGGAAAAACTGACTGGGATTTAAAAGAATCTTCTGGATTAGCACATTCTAAAGTATTAAGAAGAATTAATGAGATTTGCGATGCTATAGTAAACAGAGGCATAGATGGAGAGGGAAGTTATTTGTCTTGTGGAGATGAACATATTTATAATTTCAAATTAGAAAAAGGCGGATTAAAAAAACTTGGGTTTAGAGTTTCTGTTGATGATAGACCAACAGGTTCTATTAGATTGAAACTTTCTAGATGGACAAAAGACTTAACTGGTGAAGAAGGATTAAAAGATTTTAATCCAGATTTCTATAATCAATTCATTGAAGAGGGTGTTAATTTGAAAATACCTTATTCAAAAGATTGTTCAAGAGTGTTTAGATCTTTAAGACCTATTGATTTATTAGCTGTTAAAATTGCTCTTGCAAGACCAAAAGATGATATGGATATTGGCAATCTTGTTAATGCTTTAAGATTAACCGGAGAATTTTTTACAGCACCAGAATCACTTAGAGTTGATGGTTATAGTTTAAGAGAAAGATTGGTGCCTTGTTATGAAAAACAGTTGGAAAGATTTGCTTCTAAATACGGACTTAATCTTCCTCCTGCTTCCAAAATTGAAAGAGCAAGATTGGCTAATAGGTAATTTTGATTAATTATTTTAAAATGAGAAATTATTCTATACTTGACTTAATACCTCTTGAAGATTTTATAAGAACATCTTCTTTAAGATTTTTAACACAGGTATGGAGAAACTTAGGAAGTTTTGACACAATAAGGAATCCTGCTTATTTAAGAGAAATAAATGGATTTTTGTATGCTGAGGATGGAAATCATAGGTGTGTCTGGAAATTAATTAATGGAATATACACTATTAATGCAGAACTGGAAAAAACTGATGATGAAACTGCTAGAATTACTCTTTTAACTGCTAATTCTGTTAGGAAAAGAGGAGTTCATAAATTTGAGGATTTAGTTAAAATGGTCAAGAATCCTGAACAATTTACTATTACAGGTCCAATAATACATAGGATAACAATGGAAGATTTACAAAGCCCTGATTATTTTTTAAAAATATGAAAAATTAAATATTTATGTTGATTAATAATTGGTTAAGGTTATATAAACAAGGTTTTGAAGAGCAAGATTATTTATTGAATATTAAAACTATTTATTCCAAAATTTCAGAATCTGTAACTTATTTTTTATAAATTATAAATTTTATTCTATATCGATTGTAATTAATAATTATCTGATTTAAACTAAACAAGCAATTAATTTTATTAACCCTCTTTCTTTGATAGTTTTATGGAAATAAAATCAGGGCTTGAAATACACCAGCAAATAGACAGTCATAAATTATTCTGTGAATGCCCCTCAATTTTAAGAAATGATGAGCCCTGCTTGATTGTAAAAAGAAAGCTTCATGCTGTTAAAGGCGAGAGTGGAGAAATTGACATTGCTGCAAAACACGAAGCTGAAAAAGACAAGGATTTTGTTTATTATGGTTATGATACAACTTGCCTGGTTGAATTAGATGAAGAGCCCCCGCATTTAATTAATCAAGAGGCATTAAAAATTGCATTGCATATTGCCTTGCTTTTGAATTGCGAGATTGTTCCTGTCAGCCAGATAATGAGAAAAACAGTAATTGATGGAAGCAACACTTCTGGTTTTCAAAGAACTGTTTTAATTGCAAGAAATGGATTTGTTGAAACAAGCCATGGAAAAGTAAGAATCAAAACTCTTTTTTTAGAGGAGGATGCTTGCAGGCCTGCGGGTAAAAATGAAGATGAAACTGAAAATTTAAATCCAAATCAGAAAATCTGGAAATTGGACAGATTAGGAATTCCTTTGGTTGAAATTGCAACTGAACCTGATATCAAGTCAGCTGAACAATGCAAAGAAACTGCCTTGCATATTGGAGATGTTTTAAGAAGCTGCAGGGTTAAAAGAGGAATTGGCACGATAAGGCAGGATGTAAATGTTTCTATTACAGGACATCCTAGAATTGAAATAAAAGGTTTTCAGGATGTAAAAATGTTTATTCCTGTTGTTAAGAATGAAATAAAAAGGCAGGAAGAAAACTTAAAATCAAAAAAAAATTTGAAAAGCGAAGTAAGGAATGCTTATGAAGACGGGACTACAAGTTTTCTTCGCCCAATGCCCGGAAGCGCGAGAATGTATCCTGAAACTGATTTGCCTCTGCTTTATATTTCAAGAGACATTATTAATGAAACTAAAAAAACCCTGCCGAAATTAAGAGGAGAAATAAGAGAAGAATTAAAGCATAAAGGGCTTTCTGAAGAAATGATTAAATTACTTGTTTCTGAAAATAAAGTTGAAGAATTTGAAGCATTGCTGAAAATTATTGACGACAGTAATTTTATTGTTAAAGCAATGATTTTAATTCCCAAGGATATTGCTTCGCATGAGAAGATTCCAAATATTGATGATATCTTGACTTTGGATATTATTGAAAGTATTTTATATGCAGTTGTTTCTGGAAAAATAAAAAAAGAAGATATAAAGCAGGTTATGGAGAAGATTTCAAAAGGAAAAAGTTTTGAGGATGCAATTAAAATTGAGAAACTTGATTTAAATGAAATTGAAGAAGAGATTGCAAAGATGGTAAAAGAAAAGCCTGGCTTAAGCATTGGAGGTTATATGGGATTAATTATGCAAAAGTTCAAGGGAAAAATTTCAGGGAAGGATGCGACTGATGTGTTGAGTAAGTTATTTAAAAAATAGGTCTTCTGATATATTATATTTTTAAATTAATTTAATATAAGATAATTATGTCAGAAATAAGATTATATAAAATAACTGGATTATATGAACAGGATAAGCAAGGAAATTTTTGTTTTGGAGGTTATTTTAAGCATGATTCTAAATCAGGATGTATATTTGATGGAGAATTAGCTGATTACCATTGCAGTTCTAGAATAGTGGGGCATATGTTTGATGAAAGGCTTAGCTTTAGCAAAGTTTATCCTTCACATAAAACTGATTATAAATTTAGATTGCAAGATGGATTATAGCTAGGAGTATGGGAGATTCCTGAAAAAAAGATGCATGGAAAAGCAGGATGCATTGTTTATGAATGTGGTTTTGATTCAGGAGGTTTAGCAGGAGCATTATCAATGAGGCAAGGAACAATGGCAGTTAATGTTGATAATTGGGCAGGATTTATTAGAGATGCTGGAAGACAGAAAAAGCAGAGTAGTGTATAGAAATCTTTATATAGTTCTATAATATAACAATCGTTATAAAATGAAACCGACTGTTATAAATAAGAACTATAAATTATTAATAGAAACTGGAAACCAAAGGATAATGGAAATTTTGTTTAGGTTTCCAGATAGAGAATTTAGTTTGTCAGAATTAGCAAAATTATCCAAGGTTGCAAAAACAAATGTTGGTTTAATGCTTGAAAATTTACAAAAATTAGACTTTATTGAGATAACTAAATTAAGCAATCTTTGGAGAATAAAGGCAAATCAAAGAAATTGGGGTTTTATAAAATCTAAAATTGTTTACAATCTAAATTTTGTTTATCAAAGCGGTTTGGTTGAATTTTTAATAGGATATTTTAAAAATCCAAAATCTATTATTCTGTTTGGAAGTTTTGGAAAAGGAGAAGATATGAGCAATTCAGATATTGATATTGCTATAGAGAATGATGAAACTAAAAGTTATGAGATTATTGGACTTAGAGAACTTTCTGAATTTGAGAAAGCCATAGATAGAAAAATCCAAATACATATTTTTAATAGAAAAGAAATAGATATTCATGTTTTTAATAACATAGCAAATGGAATTGTTTTATTTGGATTTTTGGAGGTTAAAAAATAATGGATAAATCTATGATTGATAGTTTAATTAAAGTGAAAGCATTAAGATTTAGACAATTAGATTCTGAAAGGATAAAATCTTTGATTGAATCTGCTGAAAAAACCGCTAATTTTATAAAAACTCTTGAATTAAAGGAAGAAAGTTCTAATATAATTTTTAGAGAATTATATGAATCCATAAGACAATTGGGGGAAGCAAGATGGAGAATAATTGGTTATGAGCCTTTGAATCATGAAATTAGTCTGGATGGCTTAATAGATTTGGATATAAAAGAAAAAACAATGTTAAATCATCTAGCAAGATTTAAAAAAATAAGGCATGATTCAAATTATAAAGGGATTTTTGTGTCAGTAAATCAGGCAAAAGAGATATTGGATTTTTGGAATAAATGTGGAGAAGGAATATTAGAAATATTGAAAAAAGACTTGAACAGGCAAATAAATAATAAATAAGTTTTTAAATTATCTTTTTCTTTGATTTTATATGAACACATCAAAAAGAACCTATATCAAAGACGCATTTTCAAAGAAAACAAATTCAGAGGTGGAATTATTCGGATGGGTTCATGATGTCAGGGATTTGAGCAAAATAAGATTTCTTATTTTAAGAGATATTAGCGGGAGGATACAAACTATTTCAATAAAAGGTGATTCAGTGCCGGAAGTTTTTGAATTAGTTGGGAAGATTCCAAGAGAAAGCGTTGTCAGACTGAAAGGAGAATTAAAAGATTCAAAACAAGCTCCTGGAGGAAAAGAAGTCATTATCAAAGATTTAGAGGTGATAGCTGTTGCAGAACATCCTCTTCCTATTGATGTTTCTGATCATTCAAAAACAGAATTGCCTAAAAGATTGGATTACAGGTTTTTAGATTTGCACAGAGAAAGGACTCAGGCAATTTTTAAAGTTCAATCAACTATTGTTCAAGCATATAGGGATTTTATGATAAAAGAAGGGGCTTTTGAATGTCTTTTTCCATCTATAATAGGAGCTAGTTCTGAAGGAGGAACAAATTTGTTTAAAATGAAATATTTTGAAAAAGAAGCTTATTTATCACAGAGCTGTCAGTTGTACAAACAGATGCTTGCCTGTTCAATGGAAAAAGTTTTTGCTGTTTTTCCTGTTTGGAGAGCTGAAAAACATAATACAGTAAGGCATTTAAATGAAGCGAGGCAGTTTGATTTTGAAATGGCTTTTGCAGATGATAAAATTGTCATGGATGTTTTAGGAAGATGTGTTCAATATATTGTCCATGCAATTGTTCAAAATCATAAAAAAGAACTTGAAATGTTTGAAATAGAGTTGAAAGTTCCTCATATTAAATATCTGACTTTTGAAGAAGTGAAGGAGATGATGAAAAAATACAAGATTCATATTGGAAAAGATGATTTAAGTCCCGAATCTGAAAAGAAATTAGGAGAATTGTTTCCTGATACAATTGTTTTTGTTCATGATTGGCCTTTAAGCGGAAAGCCATTTTATATTATGCCTAGTGAGAAAAAAGATAAGAATGGAGAGCAATTATCCAATGGTTTTGATGCAATTTACAAAGGAATGGAAATTTCATCTGGAGGACAAAGAATCCATATTCCGGATTTATTAATTGAAAGATTAAAAATAAAAAAATTGAATCCTAAAGATTTCAAGGATTATATTGACAGTTTTAGATATGGAGCTCCGTTTCATAGTGGATGGGGGTTGGGTGTTGAGAGATTGACAATGCTGATAATGGGTTTAAACAATATCAGAGAAGCTGTATTGTTTCCAAGAGACAGAGATAGGCTGACGCCGTAAAGAAAACGATTCTATAAATTTAAAATTAATAAAACAACTTTTTTAGTTATGATTAAATTCTTACTTAAATAAATTGTTATCAATTGATAAAAAATAAGTTTATAGCAGGAAAAATGAAAGGTGAAACCTTCATAACCTTTTGACTAACCCAACATAAATAAAAAAGAAAACTATATATATGGAGTATTCTTAATTTTTTTAATAAAAAGAGATGTGAAAATGAAAACGATTAGTTCTAAAAATAATTATTTAATTCTAATTATATTTTTTTTAATATTTTTGTCTTTTATCAATTTTATTTCTGCTAATACTTATATCAACGATATCTATTTCACTATTCCTGAAACAGTTTATATTACCAATGAAAGAATTGAATTAAAAGGATATGTTTACCAAACTAATTATTCTGATAACGGAACTATTGTTACAAATTCTTCTGCTATTGCAAATGCCTTGGTTAATTTAACAATTACCTATTCAAATGGAAGCAGATTCAGCAATTACACATTTACAACTGATGCAAATGGGACTTTTTATTCAGGAAGCAATTTTTATTCTTCTGCAAAAAATATAACTGCTCCTTCAAATGCAGGCTATTATTATGTGAGGGCTGAATATAAAAATCCTAATAACAGCACCCCTTTTTCGCAGGTTGAAATAAATGTTATTAATCAAACTTTGGATTTGCTAAGAATAAGTTCTGAAAAAGCGAATTATAATGCAAATGAAATAGTCAATATTGATGTTGAAGCAATAAAATTAATAGATGATAAAATTCTTTATATAAGCAATGTTTCTGTCAATGGAAGCTTAAGAAATGCAACCAAGTATAATTTGCAGAATTTTAACTGCACAACAGGCGTTAATGGCAGATGCTCCTTGAGCATAACTGCCCCTTCTACCTATGGAAATTATATTCTTGAAATAGGAAATTTCAAGGCATTTGGTGCATTTTCTGTAACACCTTTTTCTTATAATGTTTATATGAAAGACGAGTTAGCGAAATCCTTAAAAAATGTTTTTGCACAGGGAGAGCAGGCAAGAGTGGAGGTAAAGATAAATAATGCTTCATCTTCAGATAGCTATACATTTTCAGGATATATAGCTGATTCTTCTGGAAATTCTGTTTCATCAATAACTTCAACTATTTTAAACAGCACAAATTCTTTTACCAATAGCTTTTTGTTTGATGTCAGCGCTAGAGTGTTTAATTATGGAACCTATTCTACCTATGTCACTGTTTCAAAAACAGGAGATGGGAGTATAACTTCCATTGCTTCTTTTGAAGTCCAGGACTGGATGCTATCAATAAATAAAAAATCAACTTCTTCTGGTTTTGAAAATGAATACAATGCTTTTCTAAATAAAACTTTAAATTTTGAAGCCTTTCCAAGTTATCGTTCAAATGGTTCCTTAATAACCAATATCTCAGGAAATTCTTTTACAATAATATTAAAAGATAGTTTAAATAATGTTATTTCAACTACAAATGCTTCTTGGAATTCAACTTGTGGAAAATCCGGATGTTATGATTTTTCCATAACTTCTCCCTTAAACACTGGAAAATATAATCTTTATACAACTCTTTCCTATAATGGAGATGTACAAACAGAGACAAGGATAATAAATATTATCAATGGAATTATGTCATCTCAGTCAACTGATAAAGATGGAAATGTAAAAGAATTATTTGGAGCAAATGAATATGCTTATTTTTCTTTTTCTGCTTATAATCTCACAACTTCTGCATTTAATTTAACTGATTCTGAAGTTTTTATTGTAAGTTATATGAATGGCACTGAATATTCTTATACACAAGTCAATAATTTTAGTGCAGTAAATTCATCTAATTCAGCATATGAATGGGCATGGAATTCTTCTTTGCAAAGAATCAAGATGGATTTTCCAAATTATGGGGGAGTTTATGATGTTTATTTTTTTGGCAATAATAGAACCTTAGGAGCATCTGCAAAATTTATTGTAAATCCCTATGAAATATGCTCTGTTCCAAAAGATACAGCAGGAACAGTTTCTAGCGGTTATTATTATGTTTGGCAGTTTAAAACTTCTGATACAATTTATTTTGAAATTAAATTAACTCAAGCAAATAATCCATTAGGAAAAGCAAGTGCATTAAATTTATCAGGAAATACAAGCACTTATGGGATGGGAAGCGCATGCATTATAGATACAACAATAAAACAAGTTGTAAGCAATGCGACTCTTTCTGTTCTTGAAGTTAAAAATATGGAATCCGGAGCTGTTCAGAATGTGAATTTAACAGCTTCTTTTTGTCAGGCAACTGATACAAATGGAACTTATACATGTACTGTTAAACCTTCATCAAAATGGGATGGCGGACAAAATATTGTTAAATTTAATATTAAAGGACAGGACGGAACAACAAGCACTGGATATGGCAGATTTGAAGCAAGAGCTTTTTATTTATATGGCTGGACATCTACCTGGCAAAATAGCCCTTCTGATAATATAAGTTTAAGTATTAGATTATATGAAGCAGGAAGTAGCTGGTGGAGCACTTCAGGAGCCAGTAATGGAATAGCAGGAACAGTTAGTTTAAAAAGAGTTGAATATCAAGGAAGCGATGGTGAATGGATATGGCCTCCTGTTGATTCAGGATATAATTCTACTAATGTAAGTTCTGCAACTATTACAAGCGGAACAGGAACTATTAATTTGCCTGTTTCATTAACTAAAAACGGAAGATGGAAAACAGGCAATTATAGAGCAGTGTTGCAGGCAACAACTTCTTCAGGAGACAGTGATTATGGTTATGCCTGGTTTGGAATAAAGCTTTGGGATGTTTATGGAACTCCTGTTGAATGTTTGTCAACTGGATGCAGTTATAAAAATTATTTTAATTCAAAAGAAAATATTACAATGTATATAAAAATATCAAAAGCAAGCTCTTATAGCTACGGTTATTCAGGAGGAGAAAATATTTGGGGAAATGTTACAATAGGGGTTAAAAAAATACAAGACTGCAGAAAATGGCCTTGCAAGGATTTGAATTCAACTCAATACAGCGCCAGTACCATAATAGTTAATGCTTCTAGCCCATGGTATTGGAACAGTGTTGTAAGTTTAAATAGTTCTTATTTAATTTATATAAACACAACACCAACCTCTCCAACTTGGGGAACTGGATATTATAATGTTGTGTTAAATGTAAATGGAACAGATACAGGATATGCCTGGTTTAATACAATTGCATTTTATATAGATAGCCAGCCTGTAAATTCAACTGGAAATTATAAATACACCATTCGAGGAAATAATCAGATGTATTTTAATATCACTGCTGCAAGAAACTATAAAGAAGGTTATTGGCATAATAATTCTTTCTATAGATATAACCAGTCAGATTATGTTAATGTAACATTAGACAGCGCAGTTTTAAGAACATGGGATCAAATTACTTATAGGCAAAAAGAATTAAATTATCCAGCTGATATAAATATAACTTCTGCAAATATAAGCGGAACTGGAAGAATTAATATAACTTATAATAATGGAACTTGGCCAGCTGGTTATTATTATGGTGAAATAACTTTTAAAAATTCAGCTAATGAAACTTCAACAGGATGGTTATGGTTTAGTGTACAGCCATTTAGAGCAGATATATATTCTAATAGTTATACTTTAGATTCTGATCAGTGCATTAATTCAACTTTAAGAATATATGATTCAGACTGGTCTTCATGGAGCCCTCTTTATGGGAATTATTCTATTATTAGTGTTTATGAAAACATATGGAGCAATAGTGGAGCATATACAACTACTTATTATACTAATTATACTAACAGTTCATTTAATGCAACAGCAAATATAAGTTTTTGCCCTAATAATGGGCAATGGAGTTCTGGAAGCTGGGGGGGATATCATTCTTTGAATGTTCTTGTCAAAGATAATATTTTAAATGATACCCAGACAGGATGGCTGTCTTTTAGAACAATTCCCTTCCAAATAACATGGCTTGGAAGTGTGGGAAATAAATTAACTACAGATAATATTAATATTATGGTTAATGTAACAAAACCTTCTTCAGGAGCAAATGCAACAGGTAATTTAACCAAACTATATCAATGGAGATATGATAATTTCATGAGCACTAAAGAAGAATATGTTTTTAAGGTTGTGAGCAATGGAATAACCTGCTATTCCAATGTTTCTGGGCAATGCACTGTTAATGGAACTGGAAATGTAACAATCTATGCTCCTTCTATAGGATGGAGAATTGGCTATAATTATATTAGTTCTGAATGGGCAAAAAATACTGATGCAAGTTCAACTGTACAAGATTGGAGTGGTATTTATTTTGAAGGAAGAGCTGCTTATAATGGCTGGTTTGACAATGTTGATGCAACTGGAAATTATAAATATTATTTTGCAGTCAACGACAGCTTGACAATAAGATTGAATTTAAAAAATAATAACAATGATAATGCAAATGGAATAACTATTTCAAAAGTTGAATATGCATTTTCTGGAAATGATTGCTGGAGTGAAT
This sequence comes from Candidatus Pacearchaeota archaeon, assembly GCA_018304145.1. Lineage (GTDB taxonomy): Archaea > Nanobdellota > Nanobdellia > Pacearchaeales > GW2011-AR1 > ARS1285. The sequence continues at coordinate 18,840 of JAGVWU010000010.1, forward strand.
ATTGCAGAAGTTATACTACTGTATCAACGTCTTCATGGAGCCTTGTTGGAGGAGGAACAGTCACAGATGCAAATGGAAGAGCTATAATAAATATTCCTGCTCCAAGCACAAATTGGTCAAGAGGATATTATGCAGTTAGAGTAACATCAGGTGGCGTTGTTATAACAGGAGGGACAGTAAGAGTAAAAGATTTTACTGCGGTAAATATAACCATCAATTCTCCTGTGCATAATGCAACTTATAATACTAGTTTGTTGTTTAATACAACAACAAATAGAAATGTTCAATGCAGTTTTTCTGTTGTAAGTTATGATGATTTTTATAGATGGTATTGCAATGGATGGAACTCAACAAATAATAATAATAATCTTTCTTCAGAATTAGTTAGGTCATGTAATACTTCTTATAATTATAATGGAAGCAATTATTATAATGAATGGGTGGGCAGTAATTCTCATTCAATCTATGATGGCCAAAATTCTTCTTATTGTTATGTATCTTCTGGAAATTATTGTTATGGCCAGGATTCTGCACGCACTACAGAATACTTATCAACAGGAGGTTTAACACACTCGATTACTCTAAACATATTAAATATTACAGCACAAAGTTATGCATTGACTACTTGGTGTTATGATGATGATTATAATTATGCGAGCAATTATAAAGCATTTAGAATAAATAATACTGGAGTATAAACTGAAAAAATGAAACTTAAAATTTTCGGAGAAATGAAAAGATTTAAACTAATTTTATTTTTAGCTATCTTATTTTTAAATATAAATTTTGCTTTTGCTGATGCTAATTTTCAACTATCAAGTTTTTCCTGCTCACCATCTTCAACTATTGTAAATTCTCTTTTTTCATGCACTGCCCAGATTGAAAATACTGGAACAGCAGGAACTTTGAATGTTGTTTATCTTTATTCTGATGCTAATTACTGGCTTGAAAACTCTGTTTATACGCAAGCTTATGGCCAAAGCATTGCTACTGGAGAAATAATAAGCCTCACTTTTACAGGACTCAAAGCAATAAAGGCTGGAAACAGCAATGGATTTTCCAAAATAGTGCTTGACAATGCTGAAAGAACTGATTATGTTTCAACAACAAAAGTTAAGGTAATTGATGTTGTAGTTACAGTTAATAATTCAGTTACAAGTTCTGCAATGAGCGGAAGTTTTATCAGCACAGCAACTGTTACTGCAGGAGGCAACATAGATGTGATTTTAACTTTTACAGTAGATAGCGGGGGATGCAGCATAGGAAATGAGCCTTCTCAAAAAACAATAACTGGCATGCAAAATGGAAATGCCCAATCCAGAACCTGGACAGTCACTCAGGGAACTTCTGGAGACTGCAAATTTACAATATCTGCTGCTGCAACAGGTTCAGGAATAAAAGTAGATACAACTCCAAGCACAATAACCTGCACTAATTGTCCTGTTTCAAGTGGTTCTTCATCAAGTTCTGGCGGTGGAGGTGGAGGTGAAGGAGGAGCTTCTGGAAAAACTTATACTTTAGGGGAATTGAGCGGAAGCCAGGAAAAAGAAATTGCAAAAAATGATAAAATCAAATTTAATATTTCAAATCTTGAACATAAATTAACTTTAAAAAATTTAACTGAAACAACAGCTGTTTTTACAATTGAAAGCGCAAAACAGACTTTTAGCCTGATTGTTAGAAATGAAATAAATGTGGATGTTGATGGAGATGGAAAATCAGAAATTTCTGTATTCTTAAAGTCAATAAATATCTTAACTAAAAAAGCCAAGTTTATTTTAACAAGAATTTCAGGAGGAACTCCAAGCATTTCTGGAGAGGCTGTGCAGTCCGCAGAAGAGGAAAGTGCTGGTGAATCTGCTGGAACAGAAGAAAAAAAAGGCTTAGAAACTCTGAAAGGAACTAACTGGATTTTTGTTTTAATAGGAGCAATAATTATTATTGCAATAATTATTGGGATTGTTTATTTTGTCAGAAAGAGAAAATAATCAGTATAATTTAATAAGACAAATTTCTTTATTTTATTTATGAAAATACTTGCTATTGGCGACCCTCATGGAGAGTTAGGTAAAATAAAAAAAATACCCTTAAATGGAACTGATTTAATTCTCTTGACAGGAGATATTGGAAAGGCAGATTTAGCAAGAAAAATTTATTTTGATAATATTAAAAGACAACAACAAGGATTAGCTGATTTGAAATCAGGTTTCAAACAACAAAAAGAAATTTATAATGAGATACATAATTCTACTATTTCTATATTAAAATATTTGTCAAAATTTGCCCCTGTTTATACTATCGAAGGTAATGTTTTGATTTCAAAAATTAAAGATGTTAAAAAGATTAATAAAAAATATAATATAAATCTTAAATCTACAAGAGAAGAAATTGAAAAAATGAAAAATGTAGGTTTAGTTAAAAATATAGTAAGAAATATATATGGATTAAAAGCTGGTTTTTTAGAAGAATTTACAGATGTTTCTTGGATTAAAGAATTTAAGCCGGATCATTATATAAAAAGATTAAAAAAAGCTAAACAGGAGTGCAATATAGTGAAAAGAATTCTAAAAAAATTTAAAGATATTGATATTTTGGTTTGTCATCAACCTCCATATAAAGTTTTGGATAAAGTTTCTTCTAAATATAATCCTCCTAAAAATTGGATTGGAAAACATGCAGGGAGTAAAATTATTTTGAATTATATTAAAAAATATCAACCAAAATATGTTTTTTGCGGGCATATTCATGAGGGAAAAGGAATGAAAAGAGTTGGAAAAACCGAAGTTTATAATTTAGGAGTGGCAGGTTATAAAATAATAGAGATTAATTAATCTCAGAAAATTATCAATTTTCTGGGACTTCAACTCTTATGAGTGCGTTAAGTAAACCATATATCTTAACATTTCTTTCGCCTTGCTTACATTCGGCTTAATTTATCCTTGCTCAACAATCTCGCTGATATTTATTATTAATATCAAAAACTTCCTGTGTTTGTCGTTGGAGTTTTTGGGACAGGAAAAAGACGGCAAAGCTTTGCTTTGTATCAAACAAAAAGCCCTTGGGTATTTTAGAATTAATTTGATAACTTGACATAACAGAGTGTGAAGTTTTATATACACAATAATTCTGTTTTAATAATGGAAAAAAAGGTTAATCAGGAAAACACACAAAAATTAGGAATTTTTGGTGCCACAAAATCAGAAAGAAAACCTGATTTTGTTGGTATAGAGAAAGAAGCAAAGCAAATCTTGGATAAATTTGCAAAAGCTCTTGAGAGCATTGATGAAGAGAAGCTTGACTTCTATGTTGAAAGAGAGGATTTTGAAAGAATTGAGATAGCCAGCTTATCATCTCTGGAAGATAAGGATTCAAAATTTGCTGATAAACCAGATATTGATGAAAATTTCAAACAAAGAATCTTGGAAAATGCTCCTAATCATGATGAGGATTTTATAATTGCTGAAAAAGGCGGATGGAAAAAGTAAAACCTGGCAAAAAATTAAAAGATTTTTTTGCTATTTAAATTTAAATAAACCAAGAAAAATTTGAACATGGCAAAGAAGAAAAAAATATTGGATAGAAAAGTTAAAGACTTGATGATTAAATTAGATAATAATCATTTTACTGCAGAATTTTTAGGGGAAGTTTTAATGGAATTATATGGTATTTATAATTCAAAATCTTCTCATAAAACCAAGATTCAAGAAGCTCATACAAAGGTTTGGGAAATTATGGAAGCTGTTAGAAAAAGAACTGATGAACTATCTAAATTTGCTTATTTTAAATATTTCAGGGTTTATCAGGAACTTTGCAAAGAATTAAAACTGGATGAAAGGCCTGCTTATTTGCCTCCATTTCAGTCTGAAGAAGAATCTGCAAAAAAATATGGGCCAGTATTAACAAAAGAGTTTAATTCATTAATTCTAGCTATTGAGGGGGGAAAGTTAGAACCTGGTTTTTTTTTAAGACAGGGTTTGGATGAATTAGGAGATTTGGCTTATGAAATTCCTTTTTCAAAAAAGAGATTTTCAAGAGCAAAACAAATTTATACAGGGGTTATGGATTTTTTAGGAAGTTCTGGTATCTATGAAGGGGTTAAAAATTATAGGCAGGAGTATGATGCTCTTTTAGGAAGAGTTAATAGAAAAAATAAATTTAAATCAAATTCAGCAGGAATTGGGATAAGAGCTTTTGCTCCTATAAGAGAGCCTAGAAGAGATTTTAGAAAAGGTTTATCAAGATAATATAATGGCATTAAAAGAAAAAATCTATAAAATAAAAAGAAGAGAATTAAGCGCAGAGAGGAATATAAGGGATTTCTTGAAAAAAATACAGGATGATAATATAAGAATAAATGCTGTTTTGCATATAAATCCAGATGCTGTTGAGCAAGCCAGAATTGTTGATGAGAAAATTAAGAACGGTTGTGCAGGAAAGTTGGCTGGAATTGGATTTATTGTCAAATCTAATATTAATGTTAAAGGGTTGATATGCAACTGCGCTTCGAGAACCCTTGAAAACTATAGAGCAACTTATGATGCTAGTGTTATTAAGAAACTTTTGAAAGAAGATGCCATTGTTTTGGGAATGGCAAATATGGATGAGTTTGCAGCAGGAGGAAGCGGAGAAAGTTCTGCATTTGGAATTACTAAAAATCCTGCTGCTATTGACAGGATTGCAGGGGGAAGCAGTTCAGGAAGTGCTGCAAGTGTTGCAGCTGGTTTTTGCGATTTTGCATTAGGAAGCGATACTGGAGGAAGCATTAGAAATCCTGCTTCGCATTGCGGAGTTATTGGATTAAAGCCAAGTTATGGAGCTGTTTCAAGATATGGCTTGATTGATTTATCAATGAGCTTGGATGTTATTGGGCCTTTGGCTAATTCTGTTGAAGATTGTGAATTGATATTTGATATTATTAAAGGAAAAGATGAAAGAGATGCCGTCAGCATGGAGTGGATAGCTAATAATGATTCTACAAATCATCAGGTGGTAATAGGCATTCCTGAAATTGGAGCAAATAAAGAGAAAGCAAGTTCATTTTCTTATGAAAATGAAGAGATATGGGAATTAGTAAAACAGAAAGTAAAATTAGTTGCAAACAAAAACAAATGGAAAATTGAGGAGTGCAGATTAAAACATCTTGATTTAGGAATACAGACTTATTATCCTATTAATTATGTGGAGTTTTTTTCAGGAACTAGAAAGTTTGATGGAAGAAAATACGGATATAAAATAGAAGATTCATGCGGGGAAGAGGTGTTGAGAAGAATTTTAGGAGGCAGGGAAATATCAAAAGCTGAATTTGCTGGAAAGTATTATAGGAGGGCATTAAAGGCAAAAAAAATAATTGAAAAAGAATTTGAAGAAGCTTTTGAGAAATATGAAGTTTTAGCAATGCCGACTGTTCCGAGATTGCCTCATAAATTTGGAGAGCAAATATCTATTGAAGACATGTATAATTATGATACTTTGACTGTTTTGGCTAATTTAGCTGAAATTCCTGGAATTTCAGTTCCCTGCGGAAAAATTAATGGAATTCCTGTTGGGCTACAGATTTTAGCTAAGAAGGGAGCAGATAATTTCTTATTAGAGGTTGCGAAGAGGTTTGAGTGAATTTCTTGAATTCGTAAACTTTATAAACATGTTAAACATGTTTAATTTATGGAAAAAACATTTATTGGAGTTAGAGAAGTTGATGAAGAAACCTTTAGAAAATTTAGAGCTATGGTTATAGAAAACAAAATGAAACTAGGCTACGCATTAAGCCAGGCGATGAGAAAAATGATAGAAGAAAATATGAAAAAAAAAATTTTAAATAAAAAGCCTGCTCTTTTAGATATAAAACCCTTTGATTTTGGAAAAGGTACAGAAAATCTAAGTGAGAACATAGATAAAATTGTTTATGGAGATTGAAATGGTTTTTCTTGATTCTAGTTTTATAATTTCTTATATAAATAAAAGAGATAATAATCATAATCTAGCCCTGAAAATCATGGCTAAGATTTTGTCTGGTAATTACGGCCGTATTTGCCTAAGCGATTATGTTTTTTCTGAATGTGCAACTATCTTTTTTAAAATATTTAAAGATATTAAAAAAACTGAAATAATCTGCAGAAAACTTAAAGAAGATATGTCTTTTTATATTGATAAAGATATATTTGAAGAAACTTTTGAGATTTTTATTGAACAAAAAAATACAAAATTAAGTTTTGTTGATTGCTCTATCATAACTTTAATGAGAAAGAATAATATAAATTATTTAGCAACTTTTGACAAAGATTTTAATGAAATTGATGGGATTAAAGTTGTGAGTTGAATTTTGTAAGTTGCTAAGAGCGTTTGAGTGAAAATTAATCTTTTTTTCTCAAGCTAGCAAATCCAAGAACAATCCAGCTTACTATTGCTCCTATGAAACCAAGAGCCATGTCTTTTATTGCATCTTGAGAGTCTCCCTGCTCTCCTAGATAATTTGTTACAGTAAGAGAATTGTTTTTAACTGCTGTATAACCATATTCAATTATTTCAAATCCTGCTTTTATTCCAAGTATTACCAAACAAGAAAGAAAAAAAACTCTCCAGCCTTTCGGAACCTTGAAAATTCTTGTCAATATTTCATTAAATGGAAGGAAGAACAAAACTCCAAATATGAAATGAACTAATCTGTCATAATTATTTCTTGCTAAATTATAGTTCTGTTTTAATATTTCAAATAAAGGCATTTCCGAATAGCTGTAATGCCCCCCTATTGCATGAAGAATTAGAAAAATAAAAATAAATGTATAACCTAGATTTGAAAACCTGAATTTTTTATAGGTTAATATTAATAATAAAGTGAAAAAAACCGGAAGAATGTTTTCATCAATCCAAACACTCCTGTAATTTGGATTAATAGCTAATAAAATCCAGGCTATTATATAAATAAATAATAATATTTTAGGATAGTTTTCTTTGAAATTCATAATTTAGAAAAGATAAGAGAGTTTATATCTTTTACAGAAACATTTATATATGCGTATGCATATGCGTATGCGTATGCATGGTTAAAGTAATATCCTTATCTAATGAAGCATATGAGAAATTAAAGGCAATAAAGAATGGAAAATCTTTTTCAGAAGTAGTTGTGGAACTTGTGGATTGCAGGAAGAACAAGAAAAATCTATCTGATTTTTTTGGAATTTGGAAAGAAGATTCAGATGAATGGGGAAAAATTAAAAAAGAAATCTATGAAGACAGAAAAAAAGCTAAACTAAGGGAGGTAAAATTCTAATGTATTGCTTGGATACAAATATTGTAATAGATATTTTTCGTGGCGATGAAAAATTAAAAGATAAAATTAATGATATTAGGGGTTCTGAAAATATTTTTATTAGCTCTATAACTTTATGCGAGCTATACAAAGGAGCTTTTTCTTTTTTCAAACCTGAAGAAAAAATAAAAGATATTGATAACTTTATTGTTAATTTTCAGATTATTGACCTAGATAAAGAAGTATGCAAGGAATATGGAAAAATTCATTCTGGGCTTAAAAAAAGAGGAAATTTATTTAATGATTTTGATTTGATAATTGCAGCAATTGTTAAGTCCAATGACTTGACTCTTATTACACGTGACAATCATTTTAACAACATAGATATTAATATGGAAATATGGTGAAGAAAGTTAAAAATTTAAATTAAGAAATTTTAAATTATAATCGCAGAAGACTTAATATCTTTTTTGTCCTCGAATTCAGCTACTATTGCATTTGTTGTCAGCAATAATGAGGCAATTGAGGCTGCATTCTGCAAAGCCAATCTGACAACTTTAACAGGGTCAATTATTCCTGCATTGAATAAGTCTTCAAAAACATCTTTTGCTGCATTATAGCCAATATTCTCATTTTTTTCAATAGATAGTTTTGATAATACTTCTGCTCCTTCTTTTCCTGAATTTTCAGCTATCTGCCTCAAAGGTTCTTCCAAGGCTCTTTTAATTATTTTTAATCCAATTTCTTCATCTCCTTTTAGTTTTAATTTTTCCAAGATTTTTATTGCATTGAATAAAGTCAATCCTCCCCCTAAAACAACCCCTTCTTCTACTGCTGCTTTTGTTGCATTAAGAGCATCATCAATCCTCATTGTTTTTTCTTTCATTTCAGTTTCTGTTATTGCTCCAACTTTAATCACAGCAACACCGCCTCCTAATTTAGCCAGTCTTTTCTTTAACTCTTCTTTTTTATAATCAGAATCTGTATTTTGTATTTTGTTATGAAGAATTTTTTTTCTTGATTCAATGTTGTTTTTATCTCCTTTTCCTTCTACAATAATTGTTTTTTCTTCATTGATTATTATTTTTCTTGCGCTTCCAAGCCAGTTTTCCTCAAAATCATCTATTTTCATTGCTTTTTGCTCTGATACCACTTTTCCTCCTGTCAAGGAAGCAATATCCTCTAAATTTTCTTTTTGGTCATCTCCGAAACCTGGTGCCTTTACAGCACAGACTTTCAAAGTTCCTCTTAATAAATTAAGAACAATGGTTGTTACTGCCTCTCCTTCAACATCTTCTGCTATAATCAACAGGGAACGGCCTTCATTTGCAACTTTTTCCAAAGCAGGAACAAGCTGTTTCATATTTTCTATTTTTTTATCTGTGATTAAAACATAGGGATTTTCCAATTCACAAGTCATTTTTTCATGGTCAGTTGCCATGTAAGGTGAAATAAATCCTCTTTCAAACTGCATTCCTTCAACAACTTCCAAAGAAGTTTCAATACTTTTTGCCTCTTCAACAGTTATAATTCCATCTTTTCCAACTTTTTCCATTGCTTCTGCAATCAATCTTCCAATTTCTTCATCATTGTTTGCTGAAATAGTCGCAACCTGGGAAATTTTTTCCTTGTCATCAACATTGACTGATTTTTCTTTAATGTATCTTACAACTTCTGCAACTGATTTTTCAATTCCTTTTTTTATTTCAATTGCATTTGAGCCAGAAGTTATGTTTTTGAAGCCTTCTGTTACAATTGCCTGAATCAAAAGAGTTGCTGTTGTTGTTCCATCCCCTGCTGAATCCTGGGTTTTTGATGCAACTTCCTTGACAAGCTTTGCGCCCATGTTTTCAAACTTGTCTTTTAATTCAATTTCTTTTGCAATAGTCACTCCGTCATTGGTTATTGTTGGATTAGAAGATTTATCCAAAATAACATTTCTTCCCTGTGGACCTAAAGTTATCTTGACTGTATCTGCAACTTTATTTATTCCTCTAAGTAATGCCTGTCTTGCATTTTCATTGAACATAATTTGTTTTGGCATTTTTTTATCTTAATCTAGGAGGTTCATTATTTAATTTATCTGGTAATTCTGATTTAAGTAAAGGTTGGGTGTGAGTTAATGGTCGAGGTTGGTGAATTTCCGGGTTGTTATTGCTTGTTATGTATGAGTATACTCCAAGACTAATTATTGTTCCTACACCCAATGAAAATAAACCTCCTAAAAGGCATCCTGTATACATGCCTTGTCTATAAAGATTGCCTCTTATCCTGTCTTCTACACTTATTTTTATTTCTTCATTCATCTTATTCTTCCACCCTCGCTAAAATATCTTTTAATTCTACTATAATAAATTTATCGCTGTTGATTTCAATTTCTTCATGAGAATATCCTCCATAAATAACTATGTCGCCTTTTTTTAAGCCTAATTCCTGGGCTTTGTTGCTTCCAATTTCAATAACTTCGCCTTGTTTTCTGTTTTCTTTTGCTGACTCTGGAATATAGATTCCTCCTTTAGTTCTGTCTTGTGTTTTTATTGGCTTTAAAAGGATTCTTTCTCCGATGGGTTTAATTATTGTCATTTTTATTCAAAAATATATAAAAAATATTCATTAAAAGAGTATTTAAAATTTTCTATGGTTGAAGATAGATTTGCAATTGGACGACATTTTGTTAATGTTTATGCAGGATGAGAATGGAGGAGGGAATAGGTTTGTGAGAATTATTATATTTTTTGATTTACTTTTCATAACTTTTGATTTAAACATTAAGGCTCTTCACCTAATTTAGGGGGCTTCGCCCCATAATTTTGAAAAATTTTAAGTCCATAGTCCATTAAAATTTTTCTTTTCATATCATTAATGTCCA
>JAGVWU010000037.1 GCA_018304145.1 Candidatus Pacearchaeota archaeon
AATTAAAATTCGCTAAGAAATAGAGTATTAAATATTAACTACAAACGACTTACGACCGACTACCTACTGTTGAATTCGCAACTGGCGAATTCAAGTTTTTAAAAGGGGTTATGAAAAGCCAAATATTTGCAATTGATGATTTATTGTTAGGACAAACCCGAGAAGTCAGGATTTATACTGGAGAGTTTGTTTTAAGTCCTGAGTATGCGGGTGGAGAAAATAGTTTTAGAAATAGAATTTTATATTTAGGGGTTGCTGATGAATTTGATGAAATTCAAACAAGGTCTTTTGTTAAATTAGAGCCTTTTTATAGAATCATAATGCCTAATGGCGGAGAGTTATCTAGTGCAAAAATAAAAAGGCTGAAATATGCAAACTCTTTATATGCTAATTTTTTTAAAACAATTTTTACAGGAAGAGCCGATGTTATCAGCAGAGCATTAAGAAAACCTCCTTTTAGAGATATGGAACAGTTGGCAGATGCTGTTAAAAGACTTAAGTTTTCTTATGATGAGTCTCTTGCAGATTTTCTTGAAAACAGAGTCAAGGAATTATCAATGACATGATGATAATAAAACCTATCTTGCTATCTTCCACATTAACTCAAAATAACTTTTATAACCTGCTGCAATTTCTTTGTTTTTTATTACAATTGCAATTGGCTCTTTTGCCCATAGTATAATTGCTGTTTTATCATCATAAATATTAACTGCAACTGGATTTTCATATTTATTCGGAAGATATTTTATTTCTGATAATGGAATTTTTTTTATTTTTTTGTCTGTTGCTATAATCTTTGCTTTAATCTTTTTTTCTTTTCTTGATTTGTCATACCATTTAAAATAAAATTGGAGAACTTCATAAGCTTTAGGAGATGCCCCTAAAATAAGAATTTCTTTTGAATTTAGCTGGTCTTCAAAAACTGTTTTTAATCCCTCTTTTCCTTTATAAAAATTAGTTTCTTCTTTTTCTTTTGTGGATAGATATTTTAATTGAAGGCTTTCAATTAAAGGTGAAATCAGGTTTTCTTTTTCCTTGATTATTTCTAAAAGTCTGTTTGGATTAGATGCCTGGAATAATTTTCTATTATTTTTTAAAATGTATCCAACAAGCCCTTTTTTAATCAGCATTTCAGTGGTGTCATAAATTGTCCTTCTGTGAAGCCCGGTTTTTCTTGATATTTGCCCGGCTAAACTCGGGCCTAAATCTACAAGCGCCAAATATACTTTGGATTCATTTTCTGTCAAGCCTGCTTGTTTTAATTCTTCTGACATTTTTTTTAATAATGTTTATGCAGGATGGGTAAAGTAAGGATTGATAAGCGTTACATTTGTTTATTAAACTTAATTTCTTTTGCTTTCCCATCTTTCTCATTACTTTATTATTACTTATCTTATTTCATTTATATTATTAATTAATAAGGATATTTAAATTTTTAGTTTTGTGGTGTAGTTTATCCCCTCATAAAAACAAGTCTTCTTTTGCATTTTTTATTTAATTTATACAAGGAGAGTTAAATAAAAATGACAAATTCATAATTTGAATGGCAATTGATTGAACTTATTGCCACTGATAGAATTAAAATTCCTATTTCAAGCATGTCTGGAAAATTGAAAAGGCAGAAGCAGAATTAGCAAGAAAAGTTTCTGAAGGATTAAGGGGAAGATATTCTGGAAACAGGATTTATGCAAGAGTTTCTTATGAAGATAAGTTTAGGGCAAGAGGAATGAAAGAAGTGTTTTGGTATGATAATCTTGGAGGATATACTCTTCAGAAATTATTAATTATTTGACTTAATATTCTTTATTTAATATAACCACCCCTTTGCAGATTCCATAAATGTTTATATTCTCCTATTCTGTTTATCAGCTGGGCATGGGCTCCTTCTTGGACTATTTTTCCGTTTTTCATTACAATTATTTTATCAGCTTTCATTATAGTGGATAATCTGTGGGCAATTATAATTGAAGTCCTGTTTTGCATTAATTTTTCCAAATCATTTTGAATTTCATGCTCTGTTTCTGAATCAAGTGAGGAAGTTGCTTCATCCAAAACAAGAATTTTTTTGTTTGCCAGGATTGCTCTTGCAATTGAAACTCTCTGCTTTTCTCCGCCGGATAATCTTACACCTCTTTCTCCTACTATTGTTTTTTCTTTATTTGGAAATTTTTCAATTATCTTATCAAGCTGGGCAAATTTAATAGCCTGCATTACTTCTTCTCTTATTGCTTTTGGATTTGAAAATTTAATATTATTATATACAGTATCATCAAATAAAATACATTCTTGCGGTACTATGGACATTTCTTCTCTTAACGATTCTTGTTTTACATCTTTGATATCTACATTATCAATTAAGATTTGTCCATAATCTAGGTCATAAAATCTGTATAATAGTTTTACAAGTGTAGTCTTTCCTGAACCAGAGTGCCCTACTAAAGCTATTTTTTTGTTTTTTAGAATCTTTAAGCTGAAATTATTAAAAATTTTTCTTTTTCCATAATTGAATTTTAGGTTTCTGAACTCAATTTCTCCTTCTTTTATTTTTAATTCTTTGGCATTTGGATTGTCTTTAATATCTTTTTGGATTTTTCCATATTCGAACAAATCCTGGAAATCAGCCATTGAACGATAAAACCCCCTTATTCCATCAACAAATCCAAACATGTAACCAACTAAACTTAGATAGACTGTGTAAATAAATGCAAGGGTTCCAATTGTTATTTCATTATTTAAAAATTTTAATAACGAAGAGTATATCATGAAAAAAGTCCCTGATGCTAGAATTAAAGTCTGTCCTGCTGCTAAATACCTGAAATAATTCCAATTTTTTAAATAGGCTTTTTTAGTCTCTTCGCTTAAATTTTGGTATTTTTCTTTTATTATTTTTTCTTTTCCAAAATATTTTATTGAATCAACATTAGTAAAGAAATCAGCTACATTTCCTTTTTCTATATCCTCTGTTTTATTTGCCAGAAGATTGGATTCTTCCTGAATCTTTTGTATTATAAAGCTAAATACAAGAAATGTTGCAACTATGATTATTAATATTATTGCTGAAATAAAATCCAGATAGATTAATGTAAAGAAAATTGCTGTTGTCTGCACTATCAGGGATGCAAAGTTGAACATAAAAATATCAGTCAATCTTTCAGTGGCACTTGCGGCTCTTGTTAATCTTGATATTAAACTTCCTGTTTTGTGAGTTACATGAAAGCTATGGTCTAAATTAAGAATATGACTGAAATATTTTCTTTTCAAATCAGCTATCATTTTTGTTTCAAGCTTGTTAATAAGATGATTTTTTATCCAATTTGAAATAGCCTGAAGAAGAGTCAATGAAATAAACACGCTACCTATTATCATTAAAATATTTACAAACTCTGCTTTTGCCAATATTGAGGAGGTAAATTCTGTTCCTTTATCTATAACTATTTTAAATAAAAATTTATCAAAGACATTTTTAGATTCTGTGAAAATTGTAAATAGTATTATAAAAATTGCAAGCCATTTATACTTCATTAAAAATTCAAAATAAGTTTTTAGGTTGTATCTGAAATTTATTTTTGCTTTGTTGTTTTTTCCCATGGTTAGTTACCTTTAGGATTTAGTTGAATATAAACTGAATGGTTTATTAGTTATAGGATTTCTACTCAATAATTTAATTTGTTATTCTTTAAAAAATTTGTCAAATTAAATTATTTCTGCTCAATTTTGTATCTTGTTATTTAATTTTTAATATTTCTCAAGCTACAAAATTTCTCCAAATCCTATCAATCGCCAATGCCCTGAAATATTTCTTGCAATTCCAATGCTGTCTCCTTTAAGAGGAACTATTGGAATCCTTAATGAGAATTCAACTTCGTTTTCCTTTATTTTTCTTATCATTCCTACTGTTGTTGTTGTGTTTACTGATAACATTATGTTTTCATTAGATTTGAGGTTTTCAACCTTTATTTTTTCTTGAATTCCCAGAACTTCTGGAAATAAACTATATTTTAACTTTAAATTATTTGAAAGCTCTGGCAGGGAATTTATAGTAGAAGCTACTGTTCCGGACAAAGAATCTGCTTTTGTTAATAAATTATCCAGCTCTGTTTCAAAAGCCAAACTTCCACCAGGAGTTGCTTCTTTTATTTGATAATTCCCCCTGTAAATTGATGTTATTTTTGTTTTGATTGTTTTGTAAACTGTTTGATTTGCCTGCTTTTCAATTAAGCCTGGTTTTATCTCAATTTCATCTCCTATTTTTAATATACCTCTTTTCAATATTCCTGCGATAACCCCTCCATGAAGATTAGATATTTTTGTTCCTGGCCTGTTTATATCAAAACTTCTTGCTATTAGAAAAATAGGCTTTGATTCTAAATCTCGTTTTGGGATTTCAATATCCATTAGATAATCCTTTATTTTTTCTATGTTAATGTTCTGCTGAGCTGAAACCGGTATGATTGGAGAATTTTCTGCAATTGTTCCTTTTACAAATTCTTTTATGTTATTATAATTTTTAATTGCCTGCTCTTTTGTAATTAAGTCAATTTTATTCTGAACAATAAGTATTTTACTCACTTTTTTTGCCTGCAGAGCTACCAGATGCTCCTGAGTTTGTGGTTTAATTCCTTCGTTTGCGGCAATAACAAGAATTGCAGCATCAATAAGAGCTGCTCCAGAAAGCATTGTTGCCATTAGCATTTCATGCCCTGGGCAATCAACAAAACTAATATATTTTTTTTTGCCTGCTTTTTCCAGGATAATATCAGCATAACCTAGTTTGATTGTTATTCCTCTTTTAAGTTCTTCTGAATGAGTATCTGCAAACTTTCCAGTAATTTTGGCTAACAGTGTTGTTTTTCCATGGTCAATATGACCAACCATTCCAATATTCAGCATATCCATTTCTTCTATGTTTTCTTGTTTGTTCATAATTATTAGAAATAGAATGGGTTTTTAAGAGCTTTGGTTGATATTATTGTATGACTATACTTAATTTTTTAAATGATTAATTTTTATCTTTTGAATGAAATATTTATTTTTATGTGCAGTAGGGATTAATAGAAGTCCAACAGCTGCTAGGATAGCTTATGTTATTGCAAAAGAAAGAGGTTTGGATGTCCAGACATTTTATGGAGGGATTGATTCTCTTCTTAATGCTCATGATAAAACTGCTTTTATGCAGGGAAAAGATCCGAAAGCTCATTTTGAGCAATATGATAGAATATTTGTAATGGAAAAATATATGAAAGATGGCTTAGAGAAAACAATAGGAGTTGAGCCTCAAAAAATAGTATGCTTACATATTCCTGATGAATATCTTAGAGATGACATGGAGTTAGTTAAGATTTTAAGAAATAATCTTGGAATTTTTATATAGTTATTTAGGTCTGAAAACTTTTTCATAAATTGCTGATGGAACTATTCTACATCTGTTAAAATAAGCTCTTGCTCTTGAATCTAATTCTTTCATAGTCATTATTTCTCCCGGAGTATATTTTCTGTCAGGATTATCTGGAAAGAATTGAAGCCTATTACAGGTTTCATTCATTGTTCTTCTTATGCTTATACTATCACCATTTATAGGCATTGAAATTGTTTGCCCTGGAAATAAATCTTGGAGTTCTTTTGGTATTGATTCTCTAGGTATTGAGTTTAGATTTAATACTGCAAATAAAAAATCCCTTATTCTATCAGGAGGTAATTTATAAGATATTCCTGCTATTTCAATTTTGGGAGCTTTTCCAATATAGGCTGGATCAACAATAGTAGTTTCATCTGTCCTGCGATAATTTCTTTTCATTATTTTAAATGAAAAATAAAGTATTTAAGAATTATTATGATAGATTATTTATTTTGCTTCTTCTCCCGATTTAGGATAAGCTGAAATATTAAAAAGGGTACAATTGGGGTTATGGAACCCCAAAAGCCCAATTTCGCGCTTAGAGAACT
>JAGVWU010000038.1 GCA_018304145.1 Candidatus Pacearchaeota archaeon
AATAATTAAAATTCGCTAAGAAATAGAGTATTAAATATTAACTACAAACGACTTACGACCGACTACCTACTGTTGAATTCGCAACTGGCGAATTCAAGCATTTACCGATGGATTGTAAAATATGCAAATATGATAAGCACATTAACAAACAATTTACAAATAGAAAGCGGAATAGAGTTAATGTCTGATGAAATGGAATATCATAGATTGGGAGAACAGAATTGGTTTGTTGATGTCATGGATACAGAGACTCATTTTATGGTTGCTTCTGATTACATGAAAAGCAGAACCATAGACAATCTAACAAGAGTTCTAAAGCATGGGAAGTTTGTAACAGGCGAACAAGTTAAGGTAATTACAACAGACGGACTAAAAGGTTATCCAAGAATTTTAAGAAAAGCATTTGGAGTTAATAATAAATTTAAGATTAACCCAAAAGTTCAGCACAATATTGTCATAGCTTCTGAAAGAGGATTTAATCATAAAATAGAAAGGTTGCACAATACGATAAGGGATAGAACCAAGATAATGCGTGGTTTTCATGGCTCTTTGGAAAGTGCTAAAGCAATCATGAAAGGAATGGAAATTTACTATAATTTTATCAGAAAACATCAGGGAATAGAAAATAAGACATCTCAAAAAGAAGCAATACCAAAATTGACATTAAGCACGAATAAGTGGCTAAGTTTGATTAAGTTGAGCAAAACTTAATTTTTTTATTCAACCCAGCACCAGATAACGCAACAATTCACCAGTATAGCAATCCTTATAAATTCCAGTTTGCTTATTTTAGTATGACAGAGTTCAATTGCCTCTGGCAGCAGAATTAATCATTTATATTCTTTATATAATCGGAGGTATCTTTGGCTATCAGGTTTTTATTTTTGAAAATAGCAAATTAATAGAATTTATTCATACAAATGAATTCAGCAGGATTGATGATTTAAAAACTGAAGCAAGAAAATATGTTGAAGAATTGAGACATGAGAACCCTGAATTTGAATATTCTATTAGGTATTCTGATAAAAATATGAAAACTAATGGAAAGGGTTGGTGGGGATGTGGCAATTAAATAAAAAGAAATCTACATTCTTAACACATAAAAAATGCTCTTTGCGTACGCTATGGGCTTTAGCCCATAAAAAGCAAAGGCATTTTTTGGGTGATCAAGAACCAGACACGCCATGTGGGTTATTAAAGCCCAAATATATTGAAGATAGTTCGGCCATGCTAAAAGAGTGGTTAAAGAGATAAGTATAGCTATGAGTATTGCTCCAGAACCCATTATTGCTTTTGAAAACATTTTACACCTCCTTTTTTTTTGATTTATATAATAGTATTGCAATTAACATAATTAATAGAAATGGCAAGGTTAGTGCTGCTCTTTGTAAAATCCCAAAATAAGGAATCTCTCCGCTGAGAAATGCCCGCTGATAATTTAAATATAGACTTATTGGGCCGAAAATGATTATGGGAAGTATTAACCATCTAAACTTTTTATTTATTGCAAATTCAAAAAGAAATAAAAAAATAGCAATACTTATTGGTATAGGAGGATAATTTGAAAAAAAATTATGCAATTGTCCTGCTAATGTATAAATTCCTTCTTTAGAGGGTCCTTGAAAGAGTGATACTAAATATATCATAAATCCTCCAATAATCAGGAATATTCCTGCGATTTTTCCAAAAACGCTTAATAGTTTTGACCTGAAAATACCATAACCAAACATCATTGTTAAAACTCCCCATAAACCGAAACCCCAAACATTTACAAGTGTTCTAATTGGACTTTCATATCCCCCAAGATAACTAATTCCTGTTGTTATAATATCATATCCAGGGTATATTGAAGGAAATACAATCCAAAATAAAATTACAAAAAGAGGGAAGGTAAGGATTCCTGTTAAAATTAAAAATTTATCAAGATTAAAATTTTGTCTCATTTTATATTATCACATATTCTATTGCTAGGATTAGCCCTGCAATAAGAATTGCATATTCCCTTGCTATTTAAACAAAAATTCTGGCAATCTGGAAGGGAAGAGCATAGAGGACCAAGCCCTTCTCCTAAAATTGGTTTATCTAAAAAACTAAAAGCATTTGTAACATTGACCACAAATGTAAATCCTAGTAGCAGAATTGCTAAAACCAATATTATTATTCCAGTTATCACATCTTTTTTCATTCTATGAATAATATTAAAGTATTTTTAAAATATTGTATTAGAACTATAATTTTATTCCGCTATCTTTGGGTTGTCCGTGCTGTTCAAATTTGTCAGATCTCAAGCAATCAAAACATGTATGAACTCCAGTTTCATCTTTTACAATGCCTGTTCCATGACATTTAGGGCAAACCCTTTTGTCTTCAAGTCTTAAAGAACTGAACTTTGTTTCTTCCATTTTTTGTTATTAAAACCTAGGAAAAGAGCGTATTTAAATTTTTATAGGATTTAATATAATGATAATTTTATAAATAATAATCCGATTAATTTAAGATAGCAAGTTGATGAAAGCAAGTTTTATTAAGAAGATGTAAGTTCATTTTCTAATAAAAATGGAGAGATAGCCCCCATAATGTAGCGGTCAAGCATTCGGCCTTCTCAAGGCCGCAACCCGAGTTCGAATCTCGGTGGGGGCATGGAACTAAAGAGTTCACTATTAGGGGAGTAAGATTTATATAGTCTTGCTCCCTGAATTCTTTATGGGATTAAAAGAGAGTTATGAAAGAGGAAAAGAAAAACTTCTAATTGATAATTCTATATGCAAAGAGAACAGAAATTTGTTTAAAGAGTTCTTTGAATTTGAAGAACATAAGATAAAACGGATTAATGAATTGCCTAAATTAGATGAAGGATGCTATAAAACCCTTTTATCTTATACTACAAGGCTTAGAAACGTTAATAACTGGTTTAAGAATAAACCCTGGAATGATTTGACAAAAGAAGACATTAGAAAAGTTTATGATGATTTAGAAGATGGAAAAATTACAACTTCTCAAGGCTTGCCTTTCAAAGACCGGAGAAGTTATTATAATAAAATATTCAAATCAAAACCATTTAAATTAGCAGGACATAAAGATGATCTTGCTAGAGAAATTTTAGAATACTTTACAGACAGGA
Organism: Candidatus Pacearchaeota archaeon; assembly: GCA_018304145.1. Classification (GTDB taxonomy): domain Archaea; phylum Nanobdellota; class Nanobdellia; order Pacearchaeales; family GW2011-AR1; genus ARS1285. The sequence continues at coordinate 3,122 of JAGVWU010000038.1, forward strand.
AAGATAAGGATGTTAGATTTATTGATGAAGAGGGTTTTAGGAAATTAGTTAGTGTTGTTTCAAAGCCAGAGCATTTACTTTTATTTTGGCTTGCTTGGGATATTGGCGAAAATGTAACTTCTCTGCTTAAATTAACTAAAAAGGATTTTACTAGGCAATATAATAGAAATACTAAAAGCCCTGAATATTTAGTTAATCTTCCTAAATCAGCTTTGAAAAGAAGCAGGCAATCAAGAAGTGAATTAACTCTTTATCCTGAAACATTAAGATATCTTGACATAATTCTTGAAAGAGGAAAAGAAGTTTTTATTGAAGACAAAAATGGTAAACAAATTCATAAAGTAATGCAGAAAGATGGAAAATATAAAGTAATTTATGGGAAAAGAAAATATGTTCCCTATGAGCCAAATGATTTGATTTTTGGATTTGAAAAAAGACAGGCATCTAAAATATTTGATAATGCTGTTAAAAAAACAGGAATTAAGGTTATTCCTTCTGGGAATAAACCAACTTGGAAAGATTTGAGGAGTAGTATGGCGTGTCATTTGCTTAAACATGGCTGGCATTCTGATGAAATAAATTTAAGATTAGGACATAGAATAAGCTCAAGAGAATTGGATGTTTATGTTTCATATTTGGCAGCTAATAAAAAAATGCCAAAAAAGAAACTCTTCCAAAGCAATTTAGAAGAAGTTCAAGACGAATTAGAAGAAACCAAAAGAAGAGAAAAACTTACAGGTCAAAGAATGGAAAGACAAGAAGAAGAGGTAGAAGAATTAAAGAAAGAATTAAAACAAATGAAAGAAATCTGGAGTAAATCTATGACAGAAGCAAACCTAACATTGGCACAAGTAGAAAGAAAATTGTTAAAACACTAATCACCAATTTGGTGGAATTTTATCTGTTTCATAAATCATATCGAAAATCACTAAATCTTCCATCTTGTTTATGCTTTTCTTGTATTGAATCAGTGAAGAAATATATTGATACTTCCTTAATTCGGTCTTTACTATAAGATCAAAATATTCTTGTGCACTAAAATTAGAAACTATTTTTATCTTAATAAACAATTTATGAAAATTTTTATTTATTGCTTTATGAAAATTAAAAAATTTTTCTTCACGACTTTTCCATTTTTTTACATACATCTTATTTTTAATAAAAAAACTTTTTCCGAAATAACTTGATATAAAAACATCATCTAATATACTTTTATGAAAAAATATCCTTTCTAAAAAAGATACCATGCCTTGTAAAATACTATTATGATTACAAACAATTTCCCTGACTTTTTTAAAACTAAATATATGTTCTAAAATCTCTTTTTCAATTTTAGTAAACTTAGGCTCACTATATTCTTTTAATTCTTCTTTTGTTGGCTCTTCTTTTCTCTTAAACCTTTTTCTTAGTTCTTCTGGAATTTTAAGAATCTCTCCACGACTTATCTTTTCTTTTATAGAAAGATTTGATAAGATATTTTCACAATAATCAATTAGAGGTTTTATTGTAGCAGTATAAACCAATTTGTTGGGATGAAATTTACTCTTTGATTTAAGGTTATGAACTTTTCTTTCAGTTATATAACCCAATTCTTTCCATCCAGAAGTATAGCCAGAGATTAAGTTAGATAGAACTTGCGTATCTCTTACTCTTTCTTTTTTATTCATTATCTCTTTAACTTCATCTTGACTAATTTCATTAAGGAAATAATAATTGAATATTTCTTTTCCTTTTTCAGTTTCTAAACTTTCTAATCCTTTATTTATTACCTGATCCTTAGTAAGAGCCATTAACCTTTATAGGATTATTGGCTTTAAAAAGATTTCTGTAGAATGGAACTTTATGATAAATGATGATTCATGTTTTGTAGATGTCAGAAAACTAGAAATAGAAGCAGATATATTTATTGAAAGATGTCAAAATATTAGATCGAAACTCCTCTATTTGTCTCAGGAGGAGCCCGTTACGTCTATTTCTTTAGATTTAGATAAAGCAAAATCCGCCGTAACGTCAGTAGGCGGATTTTGCGATTGTGAACAGGAGGCTAGCCAATGGAACAGCTAACCCTTCAAAAAGAAGTATTAGAAGGTATAATAGATTTCACTTCTAAAGAGGCTAAACAAGGATTCAAGGATGATGCTGAACTTAAAAAATTAATTGATGAACAAAAACAAGAATATGAGCAGATTAGGTTTAGATTTAATTTAGAAAAATACGGAAAAATAGATATAACTCCTGACGAAATTAAATTAAGAGACAGAATTGCCTTATGTGGTAAATTTGCTACACATAATTTTTATTGCAGAGAACATGGGTTTGCAGGTTGTTTAAAGTCTGTTGTTCAGCCTTTTTTCTGTGATAGTAGATTCTGTATTAACCCAGATTGTAAATGTCATATGTTTAAAAATAATCTAAAAAGGTTAAATGATATCCCAGAGCTTAAGAATGAAAAATCTTTATTGCATTGGGCTATAGGCTTTCCTTTAGTGGATCTGGTTGATTTTTCTAATGATTATGCAAAATACAAAAAAGATCATGAGAAAATCTTAAACACATTTACTAAAAAGGTTAGAAAATTATACCCTCAATTTAAAGGTTTTAGAACTAATGATTTTTCTTTTACTAAAGAGGCAGATGGAAAGGTTTACATTCATTATCATTTATTAATTAAACCTTTTAAAGTTAATAAACGGCAATTTATGACAGATGTTCAAAAAATTAGAATGGGAATAATAGCAAGGCAGAGAATTAAAATTCCTTTTCATGTTCAGAGTTTTGGTTTTATTAAGAAAGAATCAGGATTTGCTTATTTGTCTTTAAGAAGCATTGGTCTATATAAGTATGATAAAACTCTTAATTTTAATTATGAAGTGCCCAAGCCAGGAAATCTTAAGAAATCTATCCAAGAAGGCAAATATATGTTCCTAAAGGATGTAATGACAGAAGAACAGTATCTTAAAAATGTTCATGGTAAGAAATTATTTGTAGGCTTTGGCGGAATTCGAATTCCATCCCATGGTTCAATTACTACGGATATTATGGTTTTGAAATGTCCAATATGTGGAGAAATTAGTGGTTATCATAAAATTAGACATGAAATAATTTTTAATTTTGATCAATTAAAGCCTGATCCTCCACTACCATTACCAGATTCTGCTTCACATAACAACATTAATGAAGAAAAGTCTAATGTGGAATATATCAAAATACCATAAGGCAAAAAATAAATACAAATGAAGATTTTTATATTATCTTTTTCTTATCAATTCGTGGAAGATTATCCTAAACCTAATCCTGAAGAACTTAGAAAAATGGATAAAAAAGAAACAAAGAGTTATCCAGAAAAAGAGAAAAAAAGATTAGGATATATTCAAGGACATCTAAGAAAAATATTGGTTCCATTTCCTCAAAAATATATTGAAGTAAGTAAGGAAGAGATGGTTAAAGCTGAAGATGGCTAAAAAATTGTTTATTCTTAAAATAAAAATAATAAATCCTTCATAAAACGTCTTAAATTGATTATGGTTCTTTTGATAGTTTTCTTTTAATCTGTAGAAAGGTTTTTAAGATGTTTTTTATTAATGTTTATTATGAAAGGATATAATGGAATAACAATAGCGTTAATAGGATTTTTACTTTTTTCTTTAGCTTTAGTTAATCATTTTGTTGGGAACTTTTTTGGCTTAAAAATCTTATTTGTTTTGAATATAATAACTATTATTTTATTTTTTATTGGAGGAATTTTGATATTTTTAGGAATAATTTTTTC
>JAGVWU010000039.1 GCA_018304145.1 Candidatus Pacearchaeota archaeon
GATAATTTTGGACATTAATGATATGAAAAGAAAAATTTTAATGGACTTAAAATTTTTCAAAATTATGGGGCGAAGCCCCCTAAATTAGGTGAAGAGCCATAATTATATATCTTGCTATTCTATTTATAAAAATTATTTATCTTTTTGCTCTGCATGGAGTTTGATTTTAAAACCAATCAATTAATCTTTTTTATTCTTCAAATCTGTTTACATTTTAATAAAAATGAAAGTAAAAATTTCTCGATTACAAAAATAACATTACAAATGCAGCAATTAGTGCAATAGCAGCTAATATCCATAAAATCCACTTTATTAACTTTGCAGTTACTTTCAATCCAATAAAAAATAATATAGCCCCTATAATTACACTTATTAAAGGATAAGCCCTGCTTAAAGCAAAAATATCTGTCAAAATAGCCATTCTAAAAAATAGGTTTGGTATTATTTAAATATATTTGATTTTAATTGAAGAAGAGTCCTTATCATTGGTTATGAATATTAACATGAAGAGCCGCTTAATCAATAAAGTTTCTCTATTTTAGAGTTTGGATTAATAAGAGAACTAAGGATATACTATATTAATATATATATATATAATTTTACAATAATACTTATAAATACTTATTTTATAATTTTAAAATGACAAAAAAATTAAAAATTCCAGAACCTTCAGTTCATCATTGGGAAATGGAAAGGGATATTTCTAGAGAAGTAAATTTCAGAACACCTGTAGGGGACATGTATCATGGGCTTGTAATTTCAAGATTTCCAGGAGAAATTAAATTAGCTGAATTTGGATCTGCTCCTTTTAGAGAAAGAACAAGTGTAAGAGGATTAACTCAAATTACTAGTGGTTTAGATGCTCATTTAATGATAGTTCCTCAAAGAGGATTAGTTGTAGCAGATGCAAGGTTATCCTTAGATTATGCTGATGAATCAAGTTGTGGTCCTGAATATTTAATTGAAGGATATTTTTCAAATGGAGATTTAGTCAGTGTTTATAGTCCTACTGAAAGGGTTAGTCCTTATTTAGCAAAATTAAGAGAAAGTATGCGAGAACCACCAGCTAAGCAATTAAAAACGGTTTTCAAAGGGCTTTTGCAAGATAGATTAGATCAAATTCCTCATGCTTTTGAAAGAATACAGGAATTAGTTGAAAATTCAGACTTACCATCTCATTATAAAGATGCTGTTAAGGAAATTTTATAAAAAGATTTTCAGCCCTTGCAAACTTCTAATTCAAATTCAATATTTCCATTTCTAAAATTTCTTGATTCAATTCCTCCAATTCTAGAACTGCAATCTTCAAATTTCAATTCTTCTATTTTAAGAATTTCTTCATCAGGAGAATTTGAATTTTCTTCTTTGTAATAAATATTCAGAATGTAAGCCTTATTTGAAGAATCTGGAGATACAAAAAGACTATCTTTAATTATTTTTTTAAAAGTTTCATTTAAAATCCTGCAACTATCAACATCATTCAAACATTTTCCTCTATTATAGCAAAGCTTGGTTAAATCTTCTAAATTCTGATATTGTGGAATAAAATTTACTGCACATTCAGTAGTGTAGTACATGCTTGCTCCTAAAAGATAAGAGATTTCTGCATTATTTTCTAATTTACTTTCCCCCCGCCCTAATATTAATGATAAAAATAACAGTCCTACAACACTCACTAAAACAACTATAATTACAAACCCTGCAATCTCCTGTTGCGATTTTTTATCAAAGAGTTTTTTCTCCAAGGTCTTTTTTTTAAAAAGAGCTTTTATCATCCTGAAATCACCTCACTTCCTGCAATTAATTTTCCTATTTCGCATTTTTCATAATAATTCTCTTTATATTCTGTTCTGCATAATGCAACATGACTTTGTATTAGTCTCTCGTTTTTTACTTTCTTGTCATAAATGATGAATTCATCACAATCAGGATAATTTCCAGGATTGCATTTAATAATTTTATCTTCAGTTTTATTAAAAGCAGAATTTTTAATTAACCTCAAACTGCTGAATTGCCAAAAATTTCTGTATACATTTCTATCAACAAGGTTGATTAATTTATCTTCATCAACGCAATTTGCTCTTAAATCAACACAGTTAAATTCAGGAGAGTTTGCAAGATTAATGACTGATGAAAGAGTTTTAAACTCTCTTAAAGAATTTGCTTCCTTCACCATATTGATATAAAATATGGAAAAAAGAAATAATCCAACAAGTGCAAAAAACAACACAACTGCAACTAGCATAAATGCCATTTCCTGAATCTTTATTTGCGAGCGTTTTGAATCAGGCAAACTTTTAAAATGAAATAACTGATTAAAAGCGCGAGTTAAGCGTTTTGACTTTGGCAAAATTTTATTTATAATAACAAAGTCAGGACGCGAGTTGTATTTTTTGTTTTTCATGTTAATATAGCTTGCATCTCTGCATTATTCCTTTATTGAACGAATCAACTTTCTTTGCACTTTCATCCAAATCAATCAAATCTCTTGAAGAATTAGCTGAATTTGCATTGTTTTTTAATACATTCAAGTCTAATTTTATATCAGAGCTGCAGCCTTTTTTATTAAGGGTATCTGCTTTATCAGAATATATTAAGGTTAGTTCGCTTAATCTAGCCATTAATCTTTTTACATTGCATTCATAAATTTCTTTTGAAGAAAAAATAGCTCCATAAATCAAGCCATCCCGGTATTTCACTTCCTGTAAATTTTTAACAATTTTTCCATTATTATAATTGCCTCCATTGGAGAAAACTTTTACATCGCATTCATCTCTTTCACTATCAAAACAAACCATAGTTCCAGAACAATTTTTTAAATCTTTTGTAATTTTAAGGTTTCCAAGTTCAAAATTTTCAATTTCATCTTTTATTTCATTAGGGGGCTGGTAAAAGCAATAATCTTTGGATGATAAAATTATTAAATCCCCTATTTTAAACGGAAGAAAAAAAGGCACAGAAAAAGCATAAAGATTTTTTCCATTAATAACGCTTTCTGAAAAAATATATTTATTTTTTATGCTTATATCCCTGCCCTTTTCACCAGGTTTATTATTTAAATTTTTTTCTGAAAAAGCAATCATCTGCTTTCCAAAAGGTCTGTTATCAAGATAGCTGCAGGTAAAGAATATTGCTGTATCTGCATTTAATTTTATTTCTTCTGATTTTTGAGAAGCCAGCCCTGTTTCCAAAGGATCAAGAAGAGCTGTTAATGCTGCAGCAGCTTCTGTTTGCCCAAGATTTTGTCCAGTCTGAATTACCTTGCTCATCCCATAAAGAGCCAGAAGCAGTATTGCTCCTCCTGCAATAAATGCAAAAATCCAGCTAAAGGACATTTCAAATGATTTCTTTGATTTCATTTTGTTTTAATGTATTTATCAGATATTTTAAAAATAATTAAAGAGGTTATAAACAAAATTAAAAAATGAATAAATAAAAAAAGAAAAACAAAATCTTTAGAATATCCTTCTAAAAAATATCTTATTTGAAGAAAAATACTGATTAACAAGGAAAAAATAAGGCTTTTCTTTAATAAATTCATTTTTCTAATAAATATAAAAACAAAAGACCCTATTATCGTGCCAAATATTAATTTATTTTTAAAATAATAAGAAGGAACAGAATATTCATCTTTAAGAAGATGCATAAAATAATCTCCCAATGTAAACAATAGAATTATCAATAAAATTATCAAAAATGAATAAACTATTTTTTTAATGTCTTTTTTTCCTAGCTTTTTCATAAAATCACCTATTTATCAGATTATTTTTTTAACTAACTCTAACTAAAACCTCTCGAAGAGGTTTTTCAATTTTAAGAATAATCTGCCCTTTGCTTGTTTTTATGCAATAAGGATTTTTAGTTTTAGTTATTTCAGCAATATTCAAATGGTTTATTTGATTGCCAGGCATTTCACAAGCATTTTCCAAGGGATAGAAAAACATATTGGATTCTGTTTCATCATAAACTTTTATATCATTTCCAATTTTTCCTTCAATACCATTCGAACTCAGGATTTCCGAAAAGTTTGCAAAACAAACATATTCTATAGTTGAAGGCAGACTTCTTTTAAATTCCAAGCTTAAACTAGCAGAGTTCCATGCCTTATCAACATCTGCCTGAAAATCTTTTTTAAAAATTCCAACTTGAGCACATTGCTGTGTGCTTAAAAATGCCTTTATTGCAATAAAGGCAATAACAATAAAAACTATAATTAAAAATATAGAGAACATGATTGAAAAGGACATTCCCATGAACTCCTGCCCTTTAGTATTATTAATTATTTTCCCTCTTTTTATCATATTATGAAGCTTTACCTCTTAAAGCGAACATTTGAAAATTTTTTCAAAATTTTCATATATAAATTAAAAAAAACTAATTAATAAACTTATTGAAAAAGAATTATTACTTAGCTTTCTGAAGTGAAAAATATTGAAATTATCTTGTCCATAGCCCAAAGATAAATTTCTAATGTTTATGATTAATGTCAAAGAGTTAAAAGTCATGGAGAGTAGAGATGTTTCATTTTTATTGTTAATTTCCTAATTTTTAATTGCAACACTAACTACAATTCCTTAGAAAATTAACTTTAACGAAATTTGGTTAATTTTTCACAAATGGCTTCAGAATTCTGAATAAATTTGAAAAAGAATAAAATAAATAATTTTATTTCTCATCCAAAACCTGGAATACAGCGCCTTTTTGGTTTGTTATTTTTTTGCTGGAATAAGCACATTTTGCATTATAAACTCCAGGTTTTAATTTCGGTAATCTTAATGAAAATGCTTTTGAATTCCAAAGTTTTTCTTGGGTTTGAGGAGATTCGTATCTAAAAACTGATTCTCCCTGCTCATTTAAAATTTCAAAGGAAATCTTGTATGCACCAGGAACTTTATTGGTTATTAGCCCGCCATTTCTTGCAATAAATCCTGCATTTAATTTGATTGGCTCTCCTCTTTTGAAATTTCTTTTAACCTTAATAAATTCATTAAAACTAAAAATTCCATCTCCATTTAAGTCTTGAGCATTTCTTGAAGTAAAAACTGAATAAATTCCCTCTTCAAAAACATTACTTCCAGTAGATGTTGCACTCCATTCTTTTTGTAATTGCTCCAGATTATATTCAGGCAATAACCTTTCATCCAAAACCCTAGGTTCGGGCGCATAAACAACCTGCGGTTGTGCATTTTGCTGAGCACCATTAATATTCACTTGAACATCAGTTTTAGGTCTTGTAGAATGAGCTAACATTCCATTACCAATTCCTCTTGTAGTTGCTTCAGTTGCAGCTCTTGCAACAGGATTCATATTAGCCGGAAGTCCTGTTCCTACCAAACCAGCTCCTAAAACTCCTCCTAAAATAGCCATTTCTAAATTACCATCATCTTCTTTAGTTTGCTGTTGATAAGGTTCAGGTTGTGATTGAGAATAAGGAGAAACATTCCTGTTTCCTTGAGGTGTTTCACATCCAGCTAGTCCAACCAAGCCAGTTGCTCCAGCTAAAAAGATTGTTCCTAATTTATTTATTAAACTTGATTTTGTGTTTATCATTGTAGTATCAATTGAGTTTTTTATGCCTCAATTTTTAGTTAATTTACCTAAGCCATTAAACTATATAAATCTTTCTATTTGTTACTACTTTAAAATGATATAATAATGGTTATACTATGTTAAAGATATCATTAATATATAAAAATTGTAAGAGAAGAGAGTAAGATTAGTGAAGCAGGCAATCTTCGGATTTTTAGAATCAGAATCTACTACTTGAATTCGCCACCTAGCGAGATAGCTCTCGCTAATTCTATTCCCTAAACTCTTTTGACATTTGCAATTATAGCCAGCTTGAAAGCTGGCTATAATTGCAAATGTCAAAAGAGT
>JAGVWU010000011.1 GCA_018304145.1 Candidatus Pacearchaeota archaeon
TCAATCTTGTCTTGAAAGACAAGATGAAATATCTTACTTTAAAAAAGCTCAATAAAAGTGATGATAAAAGAATAAAAAGATTCAAGAAAAAGAAAGCAGAGAAGCTGTCAGACTAATCAAAAAATTAGTTTATCCAAATATTAATCTTCACATTGGCAAGAATGCAAGATTCAAGAGCAGAGACTTTCTTGATTTGTTAGTTCATGTTGCATCGCAATGTGATTTCGCAAATAACGGAGCAAACACATTCAGAACATTGAATCCTAACAAAGAATCTCCTTCAGGAGATCTGATGTTATATCACTTTTCTAAATTCGAGAAAAGAGAAGACATCCTCGACATATTTGACAGAATCTCGAACATTATATTCTGTTTTGCAAAAAGTAATTATAACTTATTGAAGAATAGATCTCATGATGTTGCATACGACATTCATAAGATTCCTTACTTTGGAAAGAAAACCAGTTTTACTTGTGGAGACAAATATGAAAGAGGAACATGTGAATTTATTGAATTTCTGACTTGCTCGATTGTTGAAGAAGGAAGAAGATTTATTATCGATGTGATCCCAATTCATCCAGCATTTGATCTATCTATGTTAATGGATAGAAGCCTAACAAAAGTAAGACAAAAAATCAAGATCAACCATGTGTTTTGTGATAGGGGCTTCAACAGAGTGAAGATATTCAAAGTCTTAAAGAATCATTGCGTAAAATTTCTAATGCCAATGGTGAGAAATCCTTCTGTAAAATCTGCATTTGATGAAGCTGAGTTTTCTAAATCTAAAGTGTTCAACAATTTCAAAGTTGGTGGAGAGAAAGTCAATCTTATAATTGTCTATGCTGAAGATGGAGTCAAACATGCTTTTGTATGTAATTTCGAAGTTGAAGAAGAAAAAGCACAAGCACTTTACAGCTTATACTCAAAAAGATGGGGAATCGAGACAGGCTACAGAAACTTAGATCATGACTTCAGACCAAGAACAACAACCAGAAACTACAATATAAGATTATTCTATTTCCTTTTCTCATGCTGTTTATACAACCTCTGGGTTTTGGTGAACATCTGCGTTGGACTTACAGTGCATGGAAGGATCAAGGAAAAGCCAATCATCACAGCAAAGCTATTCGCAATACTTCTTTACATGGTTAAACTCGATTACAGCACATAGCAAATGTCCTAATTCTTCTGAACTATTCTTAGTTGGGACTTTCATGCTTGATCACAAAACTGCTTCTAATCGCCCTGCAATTCAATAGAAAGGCTTTAAAAAACCATATTCATCATATCAATACAATAGAAAATCTAAGAATTAGGACTCAGTGGAAAGGTATATTACTATCTACTGTTGTAAATAACCCAGTTAATATCCTTAAATAATAAATTATCAGGATAAGTTTGATTTTGAATAGAATTAGTAGGATTTGTGTTGTTTATAATTAGAAGCGTAGAGTTTTCTGGAATTGTGTTATTTATGGGAATACTTGAATTATAAACAGGAACAAAATTCAATCTTTTTCCCAAATCAAGAGTATAGTAAGTTAGTCCATTAATTGTGTATACACCAATTCCCCCTTCATTAAAATCTCCAAGCATATTTGCATAATGACTGGGCTGTTTTTCCACATGCTGAATACTTGATTGACATTAGGATTTCCTGATGTATATGCAATATTTTCTCCAAGTCTCATATAATTATGATAACCTGTATTTAAAATTCTTTGGCTAAAAGTCCTGCCATCAAATGAGATATGCGAAAAATAATTATTATCTCCTATGTCTTTTGAATGAAAATACGCAGCAGACTCAAGCTTATCATTTAGATATAGAAAGTTTTTTCCTAATTTGCTTCTCTCCTCATTAACTAACGAAAAAAAATCCGATTGTAAAGATGCAGAAATAATTGATATAAATAAGATTAAAAATAATAGAGTTCCAAAAAATATTTTTTTATTTTTTAAATTCATCAATTTTTTCATAAACCTGAATTAGAAACAACCTAGTTTATAAACTTTATTTTTAATTTTATGCTCATAACAGAATGATACCACTTATAAAAATGACTTAATGTCTAAATAATTAGTGGTATAATAATTTCAAATCACAATTCTATAAAACCACAGTATCATTGCTAAAATTGCATGGATTAATGCTAATGTTAAACTTGTAAAAGCGAAAATCTTATGATATTTGAAAACATTCTTATGAAAAACATGCACAGCAATACCAAATAAAGCTGTTATAAAAACCGAAATAATTGTCAATATGCCCAACCAGACTGCTAAAGGAATATTTAATATCATAATATTGCTAACAAACAATAATATTTAATTGTTTCTTTTTAAAAAAATAAAAAATAACAAAATTCTACTCCACAATTATCTTTGCCTTCATACTAGGATGAGGAGTGCAATGATACTCATAAATACCGGCATTTGCAAATTTATAGGAATAACTTTCTCCTGTGGATAAAAGTTCAGAGTCTAATTCACTGCCAGAATCTGAAGTTACAGTGTGTCCTACAGAATCCTGATTAGTCCAAACAACAGAATCTCCTTTCTTTATTGTTAAACCTGAAGGAGAAAATGCAAAATTCTTTATTTCAATATCATAAGTTTCTGATGTAGGAGTTTCAGGTGTATTAACTACAGGAACATTAGGCTGAGAATTTCCACTGGGTTTTGCATTAGTCTCTGATGTAATATTGTTTTTTGGAATCATCTGCATAACCAAAAATCCCCCTATAATTAGGACTATCACCAATCCTATCAAAACCAAAACAATTCCTAAATTTTTATTCATTTTAATTATTCTTACCTCCTTTCAATTCATTAATGATGTTAATGATTCCGCTCTCAAAAAATGTTTCAAGTAATTTTATTAAGCAATAGCACAGTTATGATTTGACTTCTACTTATCATCATCTTTAATGCTTTTCTTTGAAATTTTTCCAATTTTGAATTCATAATCCTCGATTGCTTTTTTCAATCCACTGGCACCTAAAACAGAGCAATGAATTTTTATTGAAGGTAAACCTTCCAACTTATCAATAATTGCCTGGTTTGTTATTTTCTTGGCTTCTTCAATTGTTTTTCCTTTTGCTAATTCGCATAATGCATCTGATGATGCAATTGCACTAACGCACCCAAAAGTTTGGAATTTTATATTCTTTATTTTTTCAGGTTTCTTGTCAACTTTCAAATAAATCTTCATTACATCTCCGCAAACAGGATTTCCGACTTGTCCGACTCCATCTGGATTCTTGATTTCTCCAAAGTTCTTAGGATTTGTGAATCTTTTCAATACTTCTTTTGTATATGCGTTAAATTCTGTCATGATTTATCCTCCATTTTTGGTTATTTTTGAAACTCCTTTGACTTTCTTACAAGCTCACTTGAACTTTGAACTTTTGCTCCTAATCCATCAATTATTTGAATTCCATTTGCTTTGCAAACTAGGGTTTCTGGAATTTCATAAATATATCTATCTCCTCCCTTTGTATAAATATGCGGTTTTATAAAACCTAAGGTTTTGCACTGGCTTTGATCTTCAGTATCAATACTAATAAAAACTTCATCAACACATTCAAACTCAACGATTATTTTTGCTCTATCTCTTGCAGGCATAAAAACATAACCCTTCTTCATCATTGTCTGAACATCGTTATTAATAAGGACAATCAGGAAATCTCCTAACTGCTTTGATAATTTGAATAATTCAATGTGTCCATGATGCAAAGGGTCAAAATAACCCGATGTTACAATAATTTTTTTAGTTTTCTTTAACTCTTCGTATCTTTTTCTTATATCTTCAGTTTTTTCAAGTTCTTTAGCTAAATTAATAATCTTTTTCTCCACGGTATTAGCTGATTTTATTTACTTTTAGTTTTCTTATTTATTTCCTCAACAAGCTCATCAGGATTCATTCCATGCATTAAAGCACCTTGTTCAAGAGTTTCCATTGTAGCCATTCCGCATCCAATGCAATGCATTCCTTTTTCCATTAAAATTCCAATTGCTTCTGGATTTTTCTCAATTATTTCTGAAAAACTCATTTCTTTTGTTATTTTATTTAATTTTTTCTTTGATTTTTTAGTTGCCATTATATCTTTTTATTTAGTTTAATTTTAGTTAAGACTTTTCCTAAAAGTTTTTAATTATTCGGCCTCCTCATTTTCCTCTTCAAAATGTTCTTTTTCAGAATCATTTAAATCTAATTCATCTTCAGCTAATTCTTCTTCGCATTCTGTTTCATTAACAAATTCACATCCGTGTTCTTTATAATCATTTTTATTTTTCTTCATTTTATAGGGCTCATTTTCCTTAATTTATCAACTATTTTATTCAAAATTTCCAAAACATAATCAATTTCTTCTTTTGTATTTAATTTTGAAATGCTTAATCTTAAAGAGCTGTTGATTTGAACATGAGTTCTTCCAATTGCTTTTAACACATGGCTCGGCTGCAGGGAATGTGAAGAGCATGCAGAACCTGTTGAACTTGATATTCCATAAGAATCTAAAAATCCTCCGATTGCCTCCCCCTCAATATTATTAAAGCAGACATTTATATTATTACATAATCTTTTTTCTCCTTTTGGACCATTTAATTGAGTATTTTGAATCTTTAATATGCTTTCAATCAATTTATCTCTCAATCTTTCCATGTACTTTATATTAGAGTCTTTTGCTATTTTAACTGCTTTCGCAAATCCAACAATTCCAGGAATATTTTCAGTTGAACTTCTTAATCCAGATTCATGCCCTCCTCCATGCAACAAAGGTATTAATTTAATGTCTTTTCTAATGAATAAAACACCGACTCCTTTTGGTCCATGAATCTTATGGGCATTTAGAGTTACAAAATCAAGATTTTGTTTATCAACATCAATATAGGTTTTTGTATAGCTTTGGCAGGCATCTGTATGAAAATAAACTCCTTTTTCCCTGCATATTTTTCCAATTTCTTTTAAATCCTGTATTGTTCCTATCTCGTTGTTTCCATGAATTACAGAAACAATCAATGTTTCAGGAGTTATTGCTTTCCTGACATCTTCAGGATTAACAAATCCTTCGCTGTCAACATTCAAAAAAGTGACTTTTGCTCCTTGTGTCTCAAGCCATTTGCATGTGTTTAAAATGCAATCATGCTCTATTTTTGTTGTTATAATATGATTTTTATTATTGTTCTTATTCGCAAAAAACAATCCTTTTAATACAAAATTATTTGATTCTGTTCCGCTTCCTGTAAATATTATCTCTTCTCTTTTAGCTCCGATTGATTTTGCGATTATATCTCTTGATTCTTCAAGTGCTCTTTTAGCTTCCTGTCCAATTAAATGCTGCGAGCTTGCATTTCCAAATTTTTCTGAAAAATATGGAATCATTGCATTAACTACTTCCTTGTCAACAGAAGTGGTTGCTGCATTGTCAAGATATATTGATTTCTTATTAAACATAATAACCTCCCTTGATTGACAATTCTGCTGGTTTTGATATTTTCATTTTAGTTTAAAATTTATTTTTTAATTTTTTCAACAAAATTTAAGTACTTCTCTTTCTCGTGTTTTTTCTTATTTTCAATATCTCTAAATTTTTTAATAATTGCTCCTTTTGTTTTTTCATCTAAAACTTCTTCTGCCATAGGATATAAAATATCATCTTCCTTGAAAATATGTTCTTTTAAAAGATTCGCATAACCAAGAGCATTTTCAGAGATTTTTTCTTTAT
Source organism: Candidatus Pacearchaeota archaeon (assembly GCA_018304145.1). GTDB lineage: Archaea > Nanobdellota > Nanobdellia > Pacearchaeales > GW2011-AR1 > ARS1285. The sequence continues at coordinate 5,729 of JAGVWU010000011.1, forward strand.
TATTTTCCTTAATTCCTTCTTCAAGTTCTTTTACAAACTTCCTTCCTAAATCATGTTCATAAAGCATTTGTTCAACAGGATTGCAATGCAATTCTGATTCTTTTTTGCAGAACTCCTTAAATAAAATTTCTTCTTCTTTTGCATGATGAAACTTATCTGCATAGTTTCTTATAAATTCTACAATCTCTATCCAGAATTTTTCATTATCCTTGGATAATGGACTTGCTTTATCTTCTGATTGTATTTTATCAGATTTATCAATAATTAAATCTATAACCAGGAGGATATTCTTATGTTCATCTGAAAGTATGTTCGAAATTTCTGACATATTAATTATTTTCTCCTTGATTTTTCAGCTTTGCATTCGCTGCAAAATTTATTTTCATGCCTGTCAATTATCTCAAGAATGGGCATAATTGTTTCTTTGTTTAATTCATATATTCTTTTCTTTCCTTCTTGCCTAACTTGGACAATAGAGCAATTTCTTAAAGAGCATAGAGCATGGCTTAATTTTGATTGTTCAACTTTTAATTTGCCAGCTAGTTCAAGAACAGAAAGAGGTTTTTTCTTTAATTCAGTGATAATTTCAATTTTTAAAGGATTTGCAAGATTTCCAAAAAACAGATAGTATGTGTTCATTATTTTGCCTCTTATATCATATGAAATAGTATTCATATGTTTATAAATCTTTCTATGATGTAAAATATCTATCAAAAATAAGAATTAATTTATAAAGTCCAAAATGGGTTTAACATTTGTCCAGGTTTATCTGCCACATAAGTTATTGAATACAGCATATTTTAACAAATAATACTATTTTTTTAATCATTATTATATTTTAATCTATATTTAAGAATCTATAGTATTATTTTCCATCTTCTTTACTCTGCTTTTTATCATTTCCCAGATTACAGGAATAATTGACATTGCAATAATTGCAATAATAACCAAGCCAAAATTTTCCTTTACTATCGGAATATTTCCAAAGAAATATCCTCCAAGAACAAACAAAAAAACCCATAATATTCCTCCAATAATATTATAACTAAGAAATTTTTTATAGTTCATTTTTCCAATTCCTGCAACAAATGGAGCGAAAGTCCTTAGTATTGGAATAAATCTTGCTATTATTATCGCTTTACTTCCGTGCTTTTCATAAAAATGTTCTGTTTTTTTTAGATACTCTTCATTCAAACAGATTTTATTTTTGAAAGATTGAAAATCAGTATCTTTCAAAAAGCCTAAAAATTTCTGTAAGAAATTTTTTTGATCTCTCATTCTTGGAACAGTATAACATTTATACCTATTGCTTTTAAACAATTTTCTTCCAAATTTATACCCAAGCCAGTAATTAGCACTATCTCCTAAAATAGCGGCAAAAGATAATACTGCCAATAAAATAAAAATATTCAAAGAACCGATTGCAGCAAAACTTCCTGCTACAAAAAGCAAGGAATCTCCAGGAAGAAATGGCATTATAACAAGTCCTGTTTCAATAAAAATTATAAGAAACAATAATCCATAGACAAATATCCCATATTGAATTATTATCTCATGAAGATATTTGTCAAAATGAACTAATATTTCTATTGATTGATTGATTGCCATTAATAATCCAGTATACTTTATTATTTAAATATGAGTTTTGTTGAACTAAAATTCATAGCATTTAGTGTAAACAGGTATAACATTATTGTTCTTTTTTATTAAACACTTTTTATGACACTATTTTGACTGAATCTTTTTGTCCTTCTTTCTAAAGCAATTTTGAATCAAGTAACCTATAAATGCAAAAAATAATCCGCTTATTAATAAGGTAAATATCACTATTCCAGCTATTTCGTCTCCTGGATTAAATTTAGATATTATAAATAATAAAAGAAGGCAAGCTATCACTCCAAAAACAAAACCTCCTATCGAACCTTTATTTCTCATGATTAGCCAGTACACAATAGCTAAAATGCCTGCGAAGATGAATCCAACAAATGGCTCACCCTCTCCGTAAAAAATACCTAGAATACCTACAATTATAAAGAATATGAAAAATCCTAAAAATATTACTTGAAGCAATAGAAAATACCACTTTTTGTGAAATGTTTTTTTATCCATGTTTAACAAAATAATACTTCTTTAAAAAACTAGTTATGGGCCCACGCAGAATCGAACTGTGGACCGATTGGTGTAAACAACTAATCTTTACACCTTTATTGCTTCAACAGGGCAAGTTTCAACTGCTTCTTTTACACAAGGTAATTTTGTTTTTTCCTTGCCTTTTTTTACAACAGCTTTTCCATCTTTCATTTCAAAAACATCTTCGCATACTGAAACACAAGCACCACATCCAATGCATTTTTCTTTGTCAACAGAAATCATTTTTACCTCCTATCTATTAATTTATCATTCTTATTAAATTTATTTAATAACCTTGCCATCTTATATTAATTTGCATCCAGAACTTTCAGAAAGCTCTATAATAGAAATGTCTTTTTTAATCAATTTATCATTAATTACCCAGCTCGGAAAATGTCCATTTATCTCTTTTTTAATACTCCTATCATTATTTCTTTTACAATTAATTATATCAATAGAATCTAAATAATTATATAAAGGATTCTCTTTCAGACTTTCTAAAGGAGTTTCAGAATTAATAAAAAGAGTTATATCTTTTTCCTCAAGACATTTCCGGAAATCATATTTTTCATCAAAAACAGAAAATCCTGTGTATTTTGATATTGCTCCGGTTGCAAGATAAAAAGCAATCAATAAAACAGCTAGAATTGAAACTAAAATAAAAAATTTTTTTAGATTATTTTTATTCTTCATTTTATAACAAATTCTGCAAAGCTTTTAAATTTATTGATGCTAAATATAAAATTGCAAATTGATATTCTTGATTTAAATTATCAGTTGCACTTATCATTAAATGAGGAACACTCTTTAAATCTCTTCTTAATTGTGTTGAATAATACTGGGCAGGTTGTCTTTGCAATCTAAAATCATTATTTGTAAAAATATCTATGCTGTCTGAAGAATCAGAGACAAACTCATAACCTCTTTCTGTTTTTTTAACAACCACGCTTTTATGAAGCTCGCGTACTGGCTCTAAATATCCACCAGTAGCAATTTGTCCAACCATTTCTCCCAAAATTAAAATTCCATCAAATTCAGCACATCTTTGTGTTTTCAAAGTTTCCAAGAATTTTTCAAGTTTAAAAATTTTGCCTGACATTAAAAAATTTATGAACCATCTCTTTTAAAACTTGTTATAGTTCAGAATATAAAAGACAGCAGTTAAGTTTATAAGGATTTTAAAATTGAGATTTACATAGCGGGGTAGAGAAGCTTGGAGTTCTCGCCGGGCCCATAACCCGGAGGTCGCACGGTTCAAATCCTGCCCCCGCTATTATGATATTTCTGAAAGAAATATCATTTATAATGTTGGGACAGTATTTTCGCCAAGATTCTCTATGCCTTGATTCGGGCAAATCCCGAGCAAAAGGACTTTAGTAAACTAAATGAAATATAAAGTACTTTTGCGAGATGCCCCGCTATTAATACTAATTTTCCATCACCGACTATTTTTATAAATCTTGAATAGAATCTATATTCTTAAAAATATTCTTTAAGTTATACATATGTTTTTAAAAGGTTAAATATCTTAAAAAATATGAATAAATCACTTAAAGAAATAAGAAATGAAGGATTAGATGGATTTCTTATTGGGGGAATAGTGTTGGGTACAGTTGGTTATTTCACAGGAGACTCTATTTTTCATTTCACAAACTCCCCGGGTCTAGAATCTTCAGTTACTGGAGGATTGTTAACAGGAGCAGTAGCTATAGTATACGCGGGAATAAATGAAATCTATAGACATTATAGGCCTTCAAAAAAATAAAAGAACAGCAAAGAATATACTAAAAAGCAATAAAGTTTATTAAGTTCTATGAATTATTAAAATAAGTTAAGTTTAATTTCATTCAAAAATCAAAACGAGATTAGACTGCAAATAGTCTCTCTAAACAGAAAATTAGTATATATTCCTGCCCCCGCTATAAATTATTTTTGTATTTCTTCAGAAACACAAAACTATATAGATAAGATATATCTTATTAATAAGATTAAATGTATTCATGGATGTAATAACATGGATGAAAAAATTGAACTGGGAACTGTAAGCTCAAGAGGACAGATATGCATCCCTAATAAAATACGGGAAGAAATGGGATTAGATGAAGGAAGCAGGGTTTTATTTTTCTTATCAGGAGAAGACACTCTTCTTGTAAAAAAAGTTCAGACTAAAACTTTCGAAGAAATTACAAGGCCCTTAAGAGAAGCACCTAAAAAAATAAGAGAGGAAGATGTTGTAGATTTAATCCATAAAATAAGAAAGGAAAAAAGGACAAAAATGTAATTAATTTTATAAAGGCTAAAATATCATAATATCTATGGAAACACAAACAATAGATAGTATTTCAAGAGAAGTTATGCTTTTAAAAAAAGAATTTGCTAAAATGAAAGAATTTATAACTGATGACCTTGAATTTGCAAAAAGAACTGAAGAAGCCTGGCAGGAAATTGATGAAGGAAAATGCACAAGAATGGATTCTGAAGATTTTTTAAAAGAGATTAAAAAATGGTAGAAATAATCTATACAGATAGATTCAAAAAAATATTATCAAAAATTAAGGATAATAATCTTAAAGAAAAAATAACAAAACAAATTCAAAAATTATTGAAAATCCTGAGGTAGGGAAGCCAATGAGATATAATCGAAAAGGAACAAGAGAACTTTATGTTTCTCCATTTAGGTTATCTTATGCTTTTATTTCTTATCAAAATACAATCTATTTTCTGAATTTGTATCATAAAGACGAAGAATAATAATACAATAGTCCAGACTAAAAAAATATAGTATATTCTACTTTTTGGGCAGGATTTTCAGATACTTAATTCATATTCACAATACTTAAAAATACTCATTTCTTGGTTTATTAATGGAAGAACAGAACAGAATTTCCTTTCATGACCAGATTTCAAGCAATAAACTAAAATCCTTTTTTTTGATTATAGTTGTGCTTTTAGTTTTATTAATTTTGGGATTTGTAATAGGACAACTAATGGGTCCTGATTATTTTACAATAATAATGATATTTTCAATTGTTATTTCTATTTTTTATATTTGGATAGGTTACTATTTCTCAGATAAAATGGCTCTGGCTTCTGTAAATGCAAAGCCTGCTGATGAAAGGGAGTACAGAAATTTTCATAATATTGTAGAAGGTTTATGCCTTGCTTCGGGGATGCCAAAACCGAGATTATATGTTATGAATGATAATAATATAAATGCTTTTGCAACAGGCAGAGATCCAAAACATGCTGTAATCTGTGTTACAACAGGCGCTTTGGAAAAATTGAACAAACAGGAATTAGAGGGGGTTTTAGGCCATGAATTAAGCCATATTGCAAATTTTGACATTAGATTCATGACTTTGACAGCAGTTTTAGTTGGAATGATTGCAATAGTTTCCCAGATTTTTTTAAGAAGTTTATGGTTTAAGGGAGATAATGATAATGACAATAAAGGAAAGGCGATTTTTATGTTAGTAGGAATAATTCTTGCAATTCTCGCTCCTATTGTTGTTCAATTAGTTCAATTGGCAATTTCAAGAAAAAGGGAATATGCAGCAGATGCTTCTTCTGTTAAATTTATAAGAAGCCCGACAGGGTTAATTAATGCATTAAAAAAAATCAAGTCAGAACATTTGCCTCCTGACAAAAAAATAAATAAAGCAGTTGCTCCTCTTTTTATCTCAGACCCCTTTAAGAAAAATCTTGATAATCTTTTAAGTACTCATCCGCCACTAGAAAAAAGGATTGAGATTTTGGAAAGGATGTGAATTATTATTGATTTATTAATGAAAATTATATTAAAAAAGTGTTTGCAAGAATGAAACAATCATCTCATAACATAACTCTTCAGTTCTTATTAATAATAATGTTTATAAATAAATATTAAGAATATTCATCTCCTGCAAATTATCTTTTCAAATTTATACTTAAACTCTTCATGCTCTATATCAAGCATATTGCTTATTTCTCCAAGTAAAGAATGTCTTGGTGAAAATATCCTTTCAAACCCTGAGGAGGTTTTCACAACCTGCACAGCATAAGAATCATGATGCACCCATTCATGTTTTGATGAAACTAATTTTCCAATAAGTTTTTTCATAGTATCTCCATAATATATATAATCCCAATCAACAACACCAGGAATTTCTTCAATAAGAATTCCTGCCTGATAATATTTTTTCCCAAAGTGCTCTCTGATGTGAGGATATATAGTTATTTCTAATTTTTTTAGTTTTGAAGTAATTCTGTTTTTTGCCATTAAAAAATATAATCTTATTATTTTTAAATATATTTATTTGCTGTCATATAGGTACATATTCGTAAAGTTGTAATACTCTTAATGATTGCAGGATAAAATTAGGTAAAAAATTCATTTTTAATATATATTCTCCAAAACCAAAATGTATTTAAATACTAATATCTTATATAATATATGAATGCAAATTGGTGTCATAAGGGCAGAACGATTATTAATAGTTATGGCTTTACACCAGTGTGTTCTAAATTATTTCTGATTTAAGTTCTAAAATTTTATTGGAACTTGAATCGTGATTTACTATGATAACAAAAAACAACTACTCTGCTGATGAACAGCAATTCATGTGCGATGTTTGTAGCGAGGCAATCACAAATCCATTATGCCCTTTTTGCCTTACTACAGAAATAGAGGCCTGGCTGACTTTATATCCAAATCTAAGAAGTGAAATTCTTCCAAAACTTAAAAAGTATTTAATCAACATTCAAAATAAGCTTGTTGAAGGAGATAATTGCATTAAATGCAATAAAAGAGCCTCTGTCTGCCCATATTGCTTCACAGAATATGTTGTAAGAGAACTAAAGAGAATGGGAGCTTCAGAACTAGTATTAAAAGAATTTATTAAATTTTTCAATTTTGATTTTGAACATAATGGATATTCACAAAAAACTGAAACACTTCATATTTATTAAACATCAAAAATTTTCTTAAAAATTTATATGCTAAATTTTTAAGCATCCTAGATTGGTTTTAATAAAAAATGGCTTCATGCAACCAACCCACACAAGGGCGTTGAAATATTGGAGCCATTTCATATTCAAAAAATAAGGAAATTAATAATATAATCAAGGACGCTAATATTTCCCCAGTTCGTGCGCCAAATAAAAAGCATTTATGTATCTGAATAAATATTAGTTAAAGCTTTTTATTTCCTTGACTTATTAGAGAAAGACACAATAAAAATGGAAAAAAATTATGTCTTTCACTATAGATTAAGATGAAAGAGAAAAATAGAAGTAAGAGTTATAAAATGAAATCAGAATTAAATTATAGGAGTTCAAAACTCGGATTTAACTTATGCGTTAACCTCAAGAATTTATCAGAAAATTCTTGATGGCCCTAAAAATTAAAGATTTTTAGTGCATAAGTAATTTGAGGAGATGACTTGTCAGGAACCATAGGTCCATACAAAGATGATAGGCATATGTCCAAATTGCAGTATAAAGTTGAAAGAACCTCCATTTAATAATAGAGAAACTAACGAAGTTATGATTACCCTAATTTACAGAGCTCTGATAGAATCAGGAGCCAAACTAAAAAAAATCAATGAATTAGGATACTGCGAAGTATGCAAAGCAACATTGAAAGATTTAAAAGAACAGGGAAAGATACTCAAATTCTCAATAATTCCAAACCTTTAAAACATCTCCCACTTTCCTCTTTTTATGAGATTATTTGATTTTTTAAAAAGCAAAAAAACAGAAACCAAGCCAATTATAGATGTTCAGCTAAAAGACTTAGAAAGGACAATCAAGGAAAAGAAAAAAGAATTATCAATAAAAGAGGAAGAAATTTTAAATCAGGTTAAAAACAAAACTAAACTTCTAATAAAAGACTTGGAGGAAAAATCCATCAAGCTTGAAAATATTGATTTAAACCAAAAAAAAACAGAAGAAAGAGTAAAATTAATAGTGAAGGAAAACCTTTTTTATTTCCTGTCTAATTTAAAAAAACTGATAAACAATATAAATAATCTGGAAACTAACGAACTGAGCAAGTTTATTGAAGAATTAAACAAAAAATTCTTTGATTTTGAAAAAAAATCATTGATAAATTATGAAAAAGCAACTTTTCTTATTGGAAAAGAACTTGGAGATGTTAAAGATTCTATATCTAATTTTTTTAAAAATTTGAATGGGGATTTGAATGAAAATAAAGAGCTTTTTGATAATCTTAAGACAATCAATATTTGTGAAGAAAAATTAAAAAAAATAAAGGAATTAGACAGCAGAAAAAATGAAATAAAAAATAATATTAAAAATATAGAAATTGAAATATTGGAATTAACAAAAGAAAATGAATTATTTGAAAAATCCATAGATAAAATAAAAAAATCCGATTCTTATAAAAATGAGATTGACAACGAAATTTTAATTCATGAAAAAAATCAGCAATATGAAAAAGAACTGTTAAAGTTAAGGGAGCTAGTTAATTTTAAAGCCCTTACAAATGTTTTTCATTCCAATGAAAAGATTATGAATAAAATAAATAATTATAAAAATTATTTTAAAGATGCTTTTGAATCAGACAGCCAAACAATAGTTCATCTCTTAAAAGAAGCTAAAATAGAGGATAATATAATCTCTAAAAAAATAAACGAATTAAAAAAGCATAAAGAAATACTTTTAAATCTTAAGGAAGATAAAAAGGAAAATGAAATCAAGCATGTTTTGGATATTCAGTCAAATATAAAAAATAATAATTCTGAAATTGAGAATTTAAATAATGAAAAGATTAAAGAAGATAAGTTAATTCAGAAATTTGAGGAAAATCATAAAGAGATTGCTGATGAATTAAAGCAGGAATTAATGAAAATGAATTTTAAGCTGATTGATGATTAATAAAAAATATAACTGAAGAGGAAGTGAGTTGCAAGAAATATAAAAAATTAATGTTGCTCAAACAATCTAATGTCTATCTTACTTTTTACTTTTCTTCTTTTGCTTTGAAAATTGTTTCTTATGCCTGCTGTTTTTTCTTTTGATTATTTTGTTTATTTCTTTTTCCAGTTGTTTTTTTGTTTTTCTTCTTTTAATTCCTTTGCATATCACAGTTATAAGAAGGAAACTAAGGATAAGGGAAACAATAATTGAATTCCATAAAACAAAATTTCTATTCTTTGAATCCTCAAATATCTGCAGGATATTGGAATTTTGCAGTTTTATAATCCCTATTTTTGAACTTGAAGAAGCTTCTTTTTTGCATTCTCCAAGCGCAATTTCTAAATCATAAAAGGCCATTGCACCTGTATTGGATAACGCACTAATTTTTATTGTATAATTTCCAGCCTTTGCATTATCAGGAATATTCAGATTTGAAGTTATTTTCTCGGAGTCATCAGCGCCATAACCTTCAAGAGCGATTTCATCAGAGGTATCTTTTATCTTCAAAAGAGAATTATCAAATTTTAAAATAACATCCTGCTCCTCTGTTCCTGTATTCCTTATTCTTGCATATAAATCAAAAGAGTCTCCGCAACTAATGTCAGTTTTATCAATCCAGGCATTTTCCAGGACAATCTCGTTAGATACTCTATAAGGCAATATTCTGATATAATCAGAGTTGCAATAATCTATATCCCCATTTCCTTTTATATTGATAAAAATAGCGAACTTATATTTTTCATTAATATCCCAGGGAAAATCTATATCAAAATTCTGTATTTTATAAGTTTGTTTTCCCATATTAAAAGAATATTTCTCTTTTTTCAGGATTTTATCCTTTGTCAAATCATATACATAAATCTCCAAAACAGAATTCAGGTTTATGCTGGCATTATTTTTTATCTCAACTTTTTTGCTTGTAATCTCTCCAATTTTAAATTTTTCCATTGAAGTTATGTCCTTGAATTTTATTTCTAATTCACTGCTCTTGTTCTTGCATTGTTTTGAAATATCCTTAAATATGGGTGGTTTTTCAGAACATACAGCATTACAGCAGCTGTTTGAATCTAAAACTCCCAATAAATTGCCATTGCAAACCTCGCCAGAACTGCATAAAAATCCATGAGCCTCATTGCACGTCAATTCATCAGCAAAACCAACAAAAACATCCCAATAATGATTTATGCTATATTCACCATCAGTTACAACTGCAGTAAGATTATAACTTCCTTGGTTTGCATTAAAAATATAACTGTTTTCAAAGCCAACATTCTGGTTATTCAAAAACCAGCTGGTCGTAATATTGTCATTATCAACATTTCTTATTGTTATATTAAAAGTCTGGTTGCTGCCATTTAATATCCTTGGGCTATTTTGAGGATTATATCCTGTGATAGCAGGAGCATCATTAATATTTTGTATATTTACGCTTAATAATTGCACAGTATAACCATAAGCATCGCTTACTTTTATTGAACATGAGGCACTTCCAAAATAATCCTGATAAGATTTGTATATTAATGTATTATTCTGAAAACTGCATTCTAATTTATTTTCACTTAAAACACTGAAATTAAAACTGTCATTTTCATTATCAGTTGCGCTTATATTGCATTCATATGCAATATCTTCCAAAATAGCCAAAACGCAGTTTATTTCATTAAATACAGGAGGCTGGTTTATGTCTCTTACTTCTACCTCAACATCAATCTCGCTTGTTGAGTTTCCATCACTGACAAACAATTTAAATACATAATCACCACTATCCTGATATCCCGTATCCCAGCTAAAAACATTAAAATTTTTCAAGAATTTTGCAGAATCATTTATAGAATAAGCTAATTCATCATTTTCAAAATCACTTGCATGAACAGTTATTCTGGCAACTTCTCCTTCATTAACAATAATTTTAGATAAAGGTTCTATAACCGGAGCTTTATTTTGGCAGTTTTTATTAATATCAGAAGAGCCAGGATTATAGGTATTGTCATTATCCATGCAATCTGTTCCCATAATTCCATTTTCTAAAGGGCATTGTAAATTTTTATTAATGATTGTATATCCTGCTTTGCAATAGCCATCATTGTCATAATCAGCCAAATCATAGCCATTGCAGTCATCATCAATTCCATTATATAACAATTCAATAGAATTCGGATTCACATTGAAATTATTATCATTGCAGTCATTATTTCCTATACAGGCATTATTATGGTTTGCTCCGCAAATATTCTCGCATAAATTTACATTAATATCTTCTTTAACATAATAATCTTGGTCATTGTCAGTGCATTTGTTTCCAATCATCCATTTTAAGGAATTTTTAAAAAGTTTTTTAGTGTCCTCTGACCAGTAGCCCGCTTCGTAAAAACCAAAAAAAACATTTTTAATGTCGCTTCGATTTGAATATGCAATAATAGGGTAATTTCCTGTGCTTGAGCCAGTAGAATAAGCTATTCCATAAACAGAAACAGTTGGTCCTGTGGAAGTTCTATGAATATATTTCCATGATTTTGTCTCAGAATAAGCAAAAAATTGCTGATTTAATAAAAATCCATCTGTAAATGGTGAATATATAGCCTTGATTTTTGCTATAGGATTTGAGGAAGTATAACCAAATGCCTCCCAGGTATTCCAAATAATTGGAACAATATTTCCATCAAAAAAAATAGAATTTTTTGTCAGCAAAGGCAATTTATCTTTATTATTTACATTATCCTGAATTAATAAAATTGAATATTCTGAAAAATCTGTGGATGGAATTTGATTCTCTGAAATTACATTATAAGCATAATTTGACTGAATTAATAAAAGTTCTACCTGTGGGCTTGGTGATGATTTTACAACATAAGCAATGTCTTCTGCTGAAACATTGCTAAATAAAAAAAGAAACAAAAAAAAGCCAAGGAAAATCTTCTTTATCATGGCTTTCCAGCACTCTTTTTTAATTTAACTTCTCCTCCTTTTTCAGCTCCTTTTTTCTTTTTAATATAACTAATCGCCAATAATATTGCCAATACAACAATTATAATTCCTGTTGAAATAAAAACTATTGTCTTGGAGCTAAAATTGCTCCCAGAATCATCATCTCCTTTTCCAGCAATAATAACGACATTGGAACTTAAAATAACCCCTTGTTTTTCTTCCAAAGATGTAAACTTTACATTTATTTTAGTTTCAGTTGTCCCTTCATTTTTAACTTTTATTTCAAATTTAGCGTCTTTTTCACTCCCTGGTTCAAGAAGAAAATTATTATCTTTGATGACTACATCTTTTTCTAAATCTCCAGAACTAGAAAGTTCTATATTTACAGAAACATTATTTACATTTTTAACAAGTATTGATTTTTTAATTAAATCCCCTGTATTTGCTCTTAGAATCATTCTTCCATTGCCTATAGTTCCAGTAATAGCATAAACAGAGCCAACAAAACTTATTATCAATATTAAAATAAAAATCAAAACTAAAAACAATTTGTTTTTAGCTAATCCTGAATTCTCATTAGAGAACTTTGCATAATTGCCATTTCCTAAGGAAATCTTGGCAAAGTTCTTCTTTTGGAATTTTGAAAAATTCAAAAATTCAAAAATCTCATTAGAGAATGAGCTTGCCATCCACCTCTCAGTTTTGTTCCCCGTTTTCATTATTAAGGGATAATAAAACCATTTTTAAATATTATCAAGATAAAAAATACTTATTATATAAATCATATTAAATCAAGTTTATTGAAAAAGAGTTTATACAAAATATCCATTATTCTATGATTCACAATCATCGGCAAGCCCAAGGCAAACAACTGCAACTCTTTGTGTATCGTAGACTGGATTTCCAGTTAAATCAAATTGAGTTTTCCATCCCTGAACCCCATTGTTTATAATCTTTCTATTTCCTTCCAGATATTGTATTTTTCCGCATGCAGGATCTCCTATAAAATCACAAAGAGGGGCATTTCCTCCTCCGCCAATTGCAATATCCCCATAATTGCAATAAGCTATTGTCCTGTCTTGATCAAGCTCATATGAATTAACTCCCTGATTATAAACATTGTATATTTTGAAATTATCATCAAACATTGAAGTTTTTTTCAAGCAAACAGCAAATGTTTGAACAGTGTCGTATACTGCATTATTGAATAAATCATAGCTGGTTCTCCATCCTTCCTGATTTCCAATTTTAACAGGTATATTATATTCCAGATATTGTATTTTTCCGCATGCAGGATTATTGCTGTCACAAAAAGGAGCATAACCTCCTCCTGAAATAACTTTATCCCCAACATTGCACAATGCAATATCATTGCCCTGGTCTAAAGAATATTTATCTGCACCAGTTCCAGTGCTCTTTATGTACACAGAAAAATATCTAGAGCTATTGTCTGCTGGCAGGCATATAGCTTCTTCACGCACAGTATCATAAAATCTATTGTCTTCACCTTTATAAAAACTCTGCCATCTTAAATTATTTTTTGGTCCATTAAATTCATAATTTATATTATGCCCGCAAAAAGGTGTGTTTGCATTATCGCATACCGGAGTTTCTCCAGCACCAGCAAGCAAAATATCATTGTTATCACAGGAAGCAGAGGTCTTAGACTGGTCCATTGAAACAGAATTTGTTCCTCCATTAACCGCTGAATAAATTGAATCCAAGATATGTTCAGCTTCATTGCAGGTGTTTTCCTCACAAACAATTTTTATCTGTCTTTTTGCAATATTGTTGGAAAGATTATTATCAACAGGAATCATTGCATTTACAATTAAATCATATAATCCTGAAGATAAATCCAGTTTAATGTAAGGAAATAAAGAGTTTCTAAAAGTTGAAGCTCCAGAATTTAGATTATCTGCATTAGCAAATGTGAAATTGATTCCATCCACATTTCCTTTTATCATGACATTTTCAGAAAACTCTCCTCTATTTAGAACTTTTACTTTTGCTTTTATTGTTTCTCCGCATCTTAAAGTAGGTATATGTTCAAGAATATTTGTTCCGTTTATTGTCTCTAATTTTATTCCTCCGAATGAATTTTTAAAATCAACAAGAGCAACATCATGAATTCCTGTTGAAATACATTCTCCATCTTCGCATTCTTGCAAACAAATCTCTATAATTTCAATTATTTCTTGAATAGAACATCCGGAGTTAATGCATTTTGGAATAAAATGTTTTCTCACAACATTTCCATTATAACAATAATTATCAGAATAGCTTTCATTTCCGCAATCATTATCAAGACTGCATTCTCCTGTGCACATTCCATTACTGCATCCATGCTCACATTCAGCTACAAGCTCTTTCTGAACAAAAGAATTTATACTGAAACAAGTTCCATCTAAACATCCTTTTTCATTGCAGGTTCTTGAATGATAAACATCTCCATTCTTGCAGTAATTCTCGCCATAATCAGTGCAATAATCTTCTCCGCAATCATTTATTAATATCTGGGCAATTGAAATTTCACAATAACTCATCATTGTTCCAGGATTATTGCAGGTTGAATTCTGGAAAAATTTAACAACATTATTTTCAGCACAGGTTTCAAATCCAATAAATCCAGTTGGCCCGCAATCATTATTAGTAACACAATTTACAAAATCATGGCTGCAATAGCTGTTTGCAGTTCCAGGATTATTGCATTCGTCATGAGTATATAAGTTGTCATCATCACAATCTAAATCTTCACTGCAGATTATTTCTTTGCACTGTCCATTTGCACAAACCTCCATCCCAAACTCGCATTCTTCAAATAATTTTGAGCTGGTATTATGGCTGCAATAGCTGTTTGCAGTTCCAGGATTATTGCATTTATATTCTATAAAATTTTGGTAAACATTGTTTAATTTGCAGAATAAATCTCCTGTCAGTCCATTGTTTCCGCAGTCTGAATTCTTTTTGCAGTTTACAGGCTCGTTAGTGCAGTAACTCTGGATTGTTCCAGGATTATTGCATTTATCAATTGTTTTAGGGTTATTATCATTGCAGTCTGAATTCTTTTTGCATTCTATTAAAATACATTCTCCATAAGAGCATATTTCATTGGTAGAACATTCCTGTTTTAATATTTTTTCAATATTATCAGTGCAGTGGCTGTTTTCAGTTCCAGGATTATTACATTTAAAAGTCTGGTAATCCTGAAAAACACTTCCATTCTGGCAAAACAAATCTCCTATAAATTCATTTATTCCACAATCAGAATCTAAATCGCAATTAATATCACATTCTCCATCATGGGATTTTGTAACTTTAGCCATAGCTCTAAAGCAATCATTTGTATATGTTTTTCCATCGCATCCGCAAACAGGTTCATATAAAGCCAGGCAAATTTCAGGAACAGCAATGCACGACCCTTTATCTGAACTGCATGAATTCAGTTCGCAAAATTGATTTTCTTCACAATCCTCATTGGTATAACAAACCTTTTCCTTGCATTCTCCATTAATGCAGATTTCATCTTCAGAACAATATCCATTATTTTCATCAATTAATCCATCACAGTCATCATCAATTCCATTGCAGATTTCAGGAGCATTTGGATATATATTTGCATCTTCATCATTGCAATCTTTAGGTTTTCCATCATCATTATCCTCTCCGGGATTGCAAGTATCATAATTATCATTATCATTATCCTCGCAGTCTGAACAGATTATTTTTATCTGTCTTTTTGCAATATTATTGGAAAGATTATTATCAATAGGAATCATTGCATTTACAATTAAATCATATAATCCTGACGAAAGAGTCATATTAACAACTTTATATTTAAGAATATCTTCTTGAGGAGCAAGATTATCTTTTGGATTATGATTAAATAACAAGCTATTTATGCTTCCGTTAAATGTAACATTTTCATAAAAATTTCCTTTATTCTTAACATCTATCCATATTTTGTACTGCTGGTTGCAATTTAATTGAGCAGGAGTTTCTATAATATCGGTTCCATCAATTTTTTCTAATTTTATTCCTCCGAATGAATTTTTAAAATCAATAAGAGCAACATCATGAATTTTCTGGCTTAGACATTCGCCATTTTCACAGCCATACTGGCAGTTTTCAATTATTTCAGTTTGATTGATTATAGAGCATATAGAATTCATGCATTCAGGAATCAAATGATCTCTGGCAACATTGCTATTTTCACAGTAATTTTCAGAATAGCTTTCATTTCCGCAATCATTATCAAGACTGCATTCCCCTGTGCATGCTCCATCAGAGCATCCATTATTGCATTCTTCAACTAAATTTTCTTCATTATGGTTATAATTTATACAAGCTCCTTCTATGCATTGATTTTCATGGCAGGTTCTTGAATGATAAACATCTCCATTCTTGCAGAAATTCTCGCCATAGTCTTCACAAGAATTTTCTCCGCAGTTTTTTAATAAAGTTTGTGTTACAGAAATATCGCAGTAGCTTAATAGGGTTTTTGGATTTACACATGTTGAATTCTGGAAAAATTTAACAACATCATTGCTTGAACAAAATTCATTTCCTATAAATCCAGTAGGGCCGCAGTCATTATTTATGACGCAATTAACAAGGGTATTTGTACAGTAGCTGTTTGAAGTTCCTGGATTATTGCATTCGTCATGAGTATATAAGTTGTCATCATCACAATCTGAATCTTCATTACAGGCTACCCCTTTGCATTCCCCATTAATGCAGGTTTCGCTTTCCAGACACTCTTGTTTCAGCATAGCAGTTACATTATCAGAACAAAAACTATCAACAGTTCCTGGATTTTTACAATTGAAAGTCTGGTAATCCTGAAAAACATTTTCAGCATCACAAAAAGGATTATCAATAAATCCATCTTCTCCACAGTCGGAATTCTGCGAGCAGATTATATTTTCATTAATACAATAACTATCAACAGTTCCTGGATTAATGCATTTATCAAATGTGCTTGAGTTATTATCATTGCATTCTGAATCATTATAACATGTGATGTTCACGCATTCATTAACCAAACATTTGTCAGCACACTCTTCAACTATTTCTTTGATTATTTCTTCTTTGCATTCCTCATTTTCACATGAGAAATCATGCAAATCCCTATAAACACTGTTATTAAAGCAATAATTAACAGAATAATAATCTGCAGAGCACTGAATATCTAAAATGCATTGAGGCAGGCATTCTCCATTCTCGCATCCATAATTGCATTCTGTCAATAATTCAGAAATAATATTATTAGCGCATTGAGATAATGAAGTTCCCGGATTTTTGCAGTAAAAATCTTTTATATCCTGATAAACATCATCGTTTTTGCAATAAGGCTCGCTTGTTTTGTCAGCAGGACATTCATTATCAGTTGAACATTCTGAAGAAACAAAATTAATACACTCCTTAAACATATTTACCGCTTCATCAGTCCAATATTTGCTGCTGACTATTCCAAAAAAGCATACATTGCTTTTTGCATTTTTTCCATTATTTAAAACAGTTCCTGCATTTGCATAGCTTATAACATCTCCAAGATTATGCACATTACCGCTGTAAGTGCTTGCAATTTGCTGCATTCTAAAAGTTTTGTCATTATTTCCTAAATAATAATAAGGTATTGCAAGAGAAGTTGAATCATATACTCCCTGTGTATAAACCTGTATTATTTCCCCATTTTTATTAACACTTAATGGAGAATTAGAAGCAAGTTTTGATATCCCATCTTTATCAGTCAAGCTCCATTCCTCTCCAAAATAATAGTTAATTACAACAGAAGGATAGTCATTTACAGGAATGTTCTTGGTAAATCTTTCATCACCAACAAAAATAAACCTGTAGCTGGAAAAATTTTTTGGAAGATTTTTTTCATTAATCAAGTCATAGCTCAATCCCATTTCAGAAAAAACACCAAGAATATTATTGTCAATCCTTGGTTTTGACCTGTAAATATAAGCAACATCTGCAGCAGCAATAAACTGAATCAATAAAATAGTCAAGAATAATGCTATTAAAAAAAAATTTCTTTTTTTTAACGCCTTCTTTTCTTTCATTAAAAATTTAATCTTATGTTTATATATAAATCTATCTTACCACTTTTTTCAAATGAAATAAAAAATAGATTTTATATTATGGGAAAAAAATATTTCCTTTGATTTTTATTAAAGAATTATATCTCAATATTTTTTTTAATTTCTGTATTGGTATTTCCTGCCTTGTCTTTTATTGTTATCTCAATATAATGCTTTCCCTTGCAAAAATTTCTTACTGAAGAACATTTTCCATTAGGCAGGCCATTGCATAAAGTTCCATAATGGATTACTTTTTTAACGCAATCTCCATCGCAAAGAGCTGTATCTTTGTAAACAATATTTTTGAAATTTTTTTCATTTATCTCAAAAATGAATTTTATTTTGGTTCTCGAAACAGAATAATCAAAAAGTATAACTTCAGGAGGAATATTATCCATGCAAATTTTAGACGATTTCAAGCATTTATTTTTAATTATATTATCCGAAGCATTTGCCATTCCTGCTGTTAAAGCCGAAATAAATATAAATATGCCTAAAAATAAATAAATTCTCCTTGGATTAAAAATTTTTATCACCTTTTTCACCTCTTTAAAATATATGATAGTTTGACACTAACTTAATGAACTATATATTATAAGTTATTTTTTAGTATATAAATCTAATTTACTACTTTATCTCGATGAAAATATTATAATAAAAACAAAAGAAAAAAAGAAAAAAGAAAGCAAGAGCTATAATCACTAAAACCTTAGGTTTGTTTGTCTTTGGAAATTAAAAGCATTTTTCAATCTTATAATATAATTACTAAGAATACTTTATCTTTTTACTAGGGATTTCATAAAATTGTAAAATTAGCATAATCTACAGCAGAATTTCCTGCTTTGTCTGTTGCTTTTATTGTTAGTTTATGAATTCCTGAAGAGAATTTTTTAATTTTATAAAATTTATTGCAATTTGAGCATAAAATTTTCCACTTAGGCAATAAATCAGAATTATCATAATATTTTATTAAAGATTTTTCATTTAAACTTATATTTAATGGAATATTGCCTCTGTAATTTTCATGATAAATAAAATTGCTGACAGGGCTTGAAAGAGTTAAATTAGGAAAAATTGTATCTACTTTAATTTTAATGGGTTTAGAGGCAATAGTTCTTGCAATATCTGTGATATTAAACCAGTATAAAATATTTTCTCCATTATAGTCTGATAAGTCTAAAGAACTAAAGCATTCTTGGTTCTTTCCAGAAGCATTGCAGAAAGAATAAAGATTTTTTTCTCTGAAATCATTATCATTTCCATAAAATAAGCTTATGTTTCTTAGATTATTTTCAGAATATTTTATATAGAATAAAGAGCCGTTTGCAAGGCTATTTTTTCTTGGCATTATTAAAGAGATTACAGGTAATTTTGAATCAATAAACAAGCCTATACTAATTTCTTTTATGTTTCCAAACTTATCAGTTGCCCGTATAGTTATATTATTATCTCCTTCAAAAAGAGTTAATTTCTTTTCTCTTAAATACCCATATTCGCTGCATCTAGTGCAAAGAACCTTGAATTTTGGATTTTTATCATTATAATCAATATATTCAATCTTATTCACCTGAAAAGATGCTGTTAGATTAAATTTAACATTTTTGCTGCCATAAATATTATTTTCAGGTGAATAAATGCTTAAATTAAACAAAGGAACTGATGTATTTATGTAAAAAAACCAGCTTAATTCAGAATGCCTTCCTGATTTGTCAGTCACATTAATGCTGACATTATTCAAGCCTTCTGATAAATCAGTCAATGGATTGTATCTTACAACAGCGTCTAAGGTATCAGCATCAAAAACATTTTTATCAACATTAATTCCATTAACCATCATAGAAATGCTTGATTTGTCCACTCCAGAATTTTCTCCATAAACTTCATCAATATAAGCCTGTATAGTTGGTTTTTTGTTATTATAAACAATACTGTTGTTTGCTGGAATTAAATTTTTAATAACAGGGTTAGTTAAATCAACCTTTAATGTTTGATTTTGTTCCTCTTCAATTCCGCAGCTTACATTTGACCACCAGGTTAATTTTAATATGCCTGCTGTTTGAGGGGGTTGGTTTGGAATATTTGTTAAATTAAAAGGAGCTGTATAATTATGAGTTCCGGTTCCATCCCATTTATAAAATATTTTTATTGCATCAGTATTAATTAATGTAAATAAAGGCTCTGTTACATACCATCCATTTAATCCATCTGGATTTGAAAAATTGATGCCCATTCTTGTTCTCATGATAGTATAGAAGCTTTTTAAGCTGCTGTTGTAATTATTTCCAAAGAAATCGTTTGCATAAACTTTCCAGCTGACATTTCCAGAAACAAGTATTAAACCAGGTATTGTTGCAGAATAAGAGTTTCCAGACCCCTTTATTCCAGTTGAATTGTAATTTGTCCCATTTACAATGTAAGAAAATATAACTGAATTTATTTCTATCCCTGTTAAATCTGCTTTTAATTCAATGTTTTTATTTTCAATAATGCATATATTTCCCTCTGTTAAATTTAAAATGCATATTCCTATCCATGGAGTGAAATCAACATTTGCAGAAACATTATCACCATGCCCGGCTCCATTTCCAGAAGGCCCATCACAGCTCCCCCAATAATTTTTTTCAGCATTTAACGCATTTATATCGTCATTTTTAACTCCTAAAACATTCCCTAAAAAATTATTAAAATTAACAATCATGCCTGATGCAGAAAATTTTGCATAAACACCTGCTTTTCCTGAATTTTGTATTGTATTTCTTGAAATATTTAAGTTGGTGAATGTTGATGTGATATCATAGCCGGCTTTTATTCCATAATTAAAACTTTTTCCTGAATCAGCTCCTTTAATTGTGTTATTAATAACAAAAATTGTACTAACAGAGCCGTTATTTGCTCCCCCTATATTTATTCCCTGCCAGGCACCAAGACCAGGTAAATTAGGAGAAAGATTTGTTATAATTAAATTGTTTTTTATGTTTGTCTTTGATCTTTCAGTTGTTATTGCCCTAAAAACATCATCTATAAATTGATTATTGTTTATATTAATAGTGCCAAAACCTTCGTCAAGATTTATCCATATTCCTTCATAACCAGCAACACTTGGAGCAAGAGATAAAAATACATTATCATGAATATTTAACCCTGAAATATCAACCCCTAGTTTTGCAAGTTTATGGTAAGTCTGAATTGCCTGAGAAATTTCGTCAGAATTTGCTGATCCTGTTGTTTTAAAATTATTTGAATATATTTCAACACTAGAACCGCCTATTACAATACCACTTGAATATTTTCCTGATTGATAATTTGGACTTTCTATTGTAAAGCCATGGAGTTTAACTCCATTTGCAAGTATTTCTATATTAGGAGCTGCTAATGGAAAAGAAACAATAGGAACATTGCTAACTCCTTTTATAACACTTGAATTTGTGCCAATAATTTCAAGATTAATTTTGCTTGAATTAATTATTAAATCTTCATTATAAATTCCAGCGCTTACATTGATTGCATCTCCGGCATTTGCAAGGTCTATTGCTCCCTGTATTGTTGTTGAATTGCAACCAGAAGAGCAAACTGTAAGAGTATTTGCAGAAATAAAGAATATATCCAAGATTAAGGACAAAATAAATAATGCTGAAATGAATGTTAATCTCCCCTTTTTCATAATCAGTGAATTATTGTATTATATATAAATATTGTTTACTACTATATTCAAATAAAATTTGGTGATTGCACCTTTTTCGGACCAAAAAAGCTTAAATAATAGCTAAACTACGACGATAGTAATGAAAAAGGTGTTGTCAGACATGTATTTCTTGGG
>JAGVWU010000012.1 GCA_018304145.1 Candidatus Pacearchaeota archaeon
GAAATAATCCTGGCGGGGCTATTAACAGGATTCGAAGTCCTCAGAGATTTCTCTTGAAATCCCTGGGAATTTCAACTCTTACGAGATTGAAATAATCCTAGTGGGCTATTTTTCTTTGGGAAAATAATCATACTTTAATATTTATCTTTGTATCTTCCTCTAGATTCTATTGCTTTTATTCTTTGAAGTATTTCTTTATATTTATCTGCTCTATAATCATCCAGGATTATTTTCCAGCATTCCTGCCAGATTGTAAAATGCTTGGCCTCTAATGCCTGCTGAAGCAGGTGTAAATCCACTGCCTTATCTTCTATTTTTTGCGAATGAAAAGCCAAGCCAAAATCTATGAAATAGATTTTGTTATCTTTTAGAATCATATTGCTTGTTGTTAAATCTCCATGGATTATATTTTGATTATGTATTTTGGTTATATTATTTGCAATTTGTTTGCAGATTTGCTTATATTCTAATTGTTCAAGATTTTCTGAAAGTTTTTCCCCATTAATATATTCCATAACAATTTCTTGTTTTTCATCACTCTTTATTATTTTTGGAACTGGAATTATGTTTTGAAGTTTGTTTATTATTTTTGCTTCTGATTTGGTTCTTGATTTTCTTAATTTTTCATCAAGAATGGAAATTCTGTAAGATTTTTTTATTCTATCCTTGATAATTTCATTATTTTTTAAATAGATGATTGCTTCTGCTCCTTGCTGAATTTTTTGATTTGACATATATTTTGTAAAATAATTATGTTTATAAATCTTTGAGATTAAGAATTATTAAAATGAATAATTATTCTATTAATGATTTATTAGCTTTGAGAAGAGGGGAAGTTGTTGCATTTAGAAGAGAAGAGCAAGGATATTGTATACAGAATATATGGTGGTTCATGAAATTAGAGATGGGAGACTTAGCGGGAACTTTTGAATATGTCTTGTCTTGGTGTTAATTCTTTGCCTTTGGATGATATTGTTGGAAGTGTTGTTAAAATCGCTAAATGGGACACTAAAACTTAATTTTTCCCTTGAATTTTCTTGCAATTTTCATTATTTGTTTTTGATTTAATCCTTGAGAAGGGTCAATACTGGATAAATCGCTTGTGCCTGATGCAATTTCTTTTAATAATTTATATTGCTTTAGCATCTGCCTGATATCAGTTGTTGTTGTGCCTGAACCTTTTGCAATCCTGCCTAATCTTGAGGTTTGTTTTTCCAATATTTCAGGATTATCGATTTCTTTTTCTGTCATGCTGTCTATGGCAAACTGCCATTTTTTTAATTTATTTTCTTGAGCTCCCAAAAGATTTTCT
This sequence comes from Candidatus Pacearchaeota archaeon, assembly GCA_018304145.1. GTDB lineage: Archaea > Nanobdellota > Nanobdellia > Pacearchaeales > GW2011-AR1 > ARS1285. The sequence goes on from JAGVWU010000012.1 coordinate 1,313, forward strand.
GGAATTTTTGCTTTTCCCAAGCCTGGAATCATTTCAAGCATCTTATCGAAACTTCCGACATTTCCCATTTGTTTTAATTGCTCCTGAAAATCTCTTAAATTAAATTCCCCTTTTTCCAGTCTTTCTTTTGCTCTTTTTTGAGATTTTTCATCAATAGCAGACTGAACTTTTTCCAACAAGCCTTCTAAGTCTCCAAGCCCAAGAAGTCTGGAAATAAATGATTTAGGATTGAAGGTTTCAAAATCATTGGTTTTTTCTCCTGTTCCAATAAAATAAACAGGAGCTTTGGTTTCATTGCAAGCTGTCAATGCACCTCCTGCTTTTGCAGTTGAATCCATTCTTGTAATTATTACTCCATTGATGTTACAGGCTTTTTGAAATTCATAGGCTTGGTTTTTAGCTGCCTGGCCAATATCTGCTTGAATTACTAGAAAAACATGGTCAGGTTTTATTTCTTTTTCAAGATCTTTTATTTCAGTTGTCAATTCTTTATCCAAGGAATGCCTGCCTGCTGTGTCGATTATTATCAAATCAAATTCTTCTAATTCTTTTTTTAATTTTTTATAAGTTTTTACAGGATTTTTTTCATCTTTGTCAGTAAATACCTGGATATTTATTTTTCCCCCCAGCTGTTCTAGCTGCTCTCTTGCTGCTGGACGATGGACATCAAGCCCAAGCATTGCAACTTTAAGACCTCTTTTGGAATAGTAAGCAGCTAATTTATGTGTTGTTGTAGTTTTTCCTGAACCATATAAACCTAATAGCATTATTTTGTTGTTTTTTCCTTTTTCTATTTTTAATTCGTGTTTTTCTTTTCCCAAAAGATTTAAGATTTCATCATGAAGGATTTTTGTTATATGTTCTTTTTTTTCTATGCCTTTAATTGTTTCATTTTCAGCTTCTTTCCTTATTTTATCCCCGATTTCCTTGACCAACTGAACATTAACATCTGCCCGAATAAGTGCTCTTTGCAAATCTTTAACAATCAGCTCAATTGTTTTTTTGTCAAGAAATATAGCATTAGCTATTTTGTCAAATCCTTTTTTCAGAGCTGAACCTAGTTTTTCTAACATGATTGTATGTTTTATTAGCTTAATGTAAAAAAATAATTTGAGAGCAAGCAGGTCTTCTGAGGTTCATATCTTACCCTAACTTTTAATTACATTAGTTAATTATCTATTATTATTTACAATAATATGGGGTTTAAGAATTTTTACCTTATATAAATTGAAGGTTTTATTATTGATTTAGTACAATAATTATTAAAAGCTGTGTTAATTATTTTAATAAATGATAAATGCAACAATGTGTTTTTTGAGAAATAATGATAGCACCTTATTCTTATACAGAGAAGGTGGTGATGGAGATATTCATCATGGTTGGTATGTCCCTCCAGGAGGTAGAAACGAAAGAGGAGAAAGAGGAATAGATTGCATTGTTAGAGAATTTAAAGAAGAAACCTGTTTATTATTAATTAACCCTCAATTAAGAGTTATTGCAACTTTTTATAATCAAGGAAGAATTCTTGGAGGGAAAGAAAATCCAGAAGATTGGCAGGTAGAGGTTTATTATGCGAGGGAATTTTCTGGAAAATTAAGAGAAGAGCATTCAAAAGCTAAACCTGTTTGGATTAAAGATTCGGATTTAGAAAAGATAAGAATATATCCGGGAGATAGAAAAATTCTTGAATTACTTAATCATGAAGGAGTTTTTGAAGTTTTAACTCAATATAGTGGAGAAGAATTAGTTCGTTTTGATTCTGTTAGAATTTTTTGATTCTTATAGAAAAACAATCTACAATCCTAGACTTTCAATGAACTCCTGTTTATTGAATAATTTTAAATCCTTGTATTCCTGCCCTGTTCCAAGATAAAATATTGGCTTATGGGTTGTGTGAGAGACTGAAATGATTGTTCCGCCTTTTTCATCAACATCCGCTTTTGTCAATATTGAACCATCAATATCTATCATATCATGAAAAGCTTTTGCCTGTTCTGTTGCATCATTGCCTGCAATTGATTCTGCAACGAAAATCTTTAAATCTGGATTAGTAACTTTGCAGATTTTTTTCATTTCATCAAGAAGATTGGATTTTGTATGCATTCTTCCTGCAGTGTCAATCAAAACAACATTTATTTTATGAGCCTGTGCATATTTTATTGCATCAAAACCAACTGCAGATGGGTCTGCTCCATAATCATGCTTGATTAAAGGTATGCCCAATCTTTTAGCGTGTTCTGAAATCTGTTCTATGGAAGCTGCACGAAAAGTGTCTGCTGCTGCAAGCACAACTGAATAATTTTTAGATTTTAAAAGATGAGCGAACTTGGCTATGCTTGTTGTTTTTCCTGTTCCGTTAATTCCAAAAAACAAGATAACAAAAGGCTCTTTTTCTTTTTTCTTGAATTCAATCGCTTCAACAGGGTCGTCAGGATCTATTAATATTTCATTTAGAGAAGATTTAAGCTCTTTTTTTATTTCATATTCCAAATCCTTTTTTGGAATTTCTTGATTTATTAATTTTTTGGAAAGCTTATCTTTTATATCTTCTACAACTTCAAGAGCAACATTGTTTTCTAAAAGAAGCATTTCTAAGTCATTGAACAATTCATTAAAATCATCTTCTGTAATTTTATAGATAAAATTGGATTTGATTTTTGTTAGGATTGATGACTTTTCAGGAGCTGGGGTAACAAATTCATGGATAGCAAGTTCTGATTCTCCTGAATCAGAAGATTCAATCTTTCTCTTTTTTCCAAAAAATTTGCCCACTCTTTTTAAGAATCCTTTTTCAGTTTTTTCATGCCCTTTTTCCAGTTCTTCAACTGCCTGTTCAGGAGTTTCTTCTCCTTTTTCAACTTTTGATGCTATTTCCTGGGCTTTTTCATTTTCTTCTTGAACTCTTTTGACATCCTCCTTTGTTGCTAAGGTTTTTTCTTCTATTTCCTCTTTTATTTTTTCTACATCTGGTTCATATTTTTGAAGTCCTGGCTTGAATTCCAATGGAGCTTCTTTGATTTTCTGTTTTTTTGCCTTTTCTATTAGTTTATCTGCTTTTTCTCCTGTTTTTTTGCCTTTCTTTTTTGCTGATTTTTTAGGAGCAGCAAGTTCTGATTTTTCTAAATCAGAAGATTCAATATTTACTTTTTCAGTTTTCAGTTTATCTTTAGCAGAAGATACCCATTCTTTTAACTTGTCTTTAAGGAATCCGAACATGCTTTTATTACAATCTTATGGTTTATAAGGGTTTTTGAAATTAAGAAGAACAATTTATAAATTATCTGTACATTGATTATAAAAGAGAATTAAGATGGTGAAATGTCATATATATTTATTCAGGCATGGGCAGACTTATTTTAATAAAAAACATAGGTTTACTGGATGGGAAGAGAGCAAATTAACTCCTTTTGGAATTAGGCAGGCAAAGGTTATTGCTAGGAAACTTAAGAATAAAAGAATTGATGTTGCTTTTCAGACTCCTCATTCGCGTTCTAAAAGGACTTTAAAAGAGGTCCTTAAGTTTCATCCTGAATGTAAGAAAGTTATTACTGACAGAAGGATGATTGAGAGAAATTATGGAATATTAAATGGAATGTCTCATGAAGAATTTATTAAAAAAATCGGACATCAGGAATATGATTTATTAAGAGAAGGAGATGCAATTGAAAATTTAAGTAAGGCAGATAGAAAAAGAGTAGAACATTTTCTTGGAGAAGAGGAGTTTAAATTAATTCATAGAGGTTATGATATACCTCCTTCTGGTGGGGAATCTTTTGCAGATGTAGAAAAAAGGGTTAATAAGTTTATTAAAGATTTAAAAAGATTAATCAAAAAGAAAAAAGTGAATGTTGCTATTTCTGCTTCTGGAAATTCTATAAGGTTATTCAGGAAGATAATGGAAAAAAGAAGCAAGGAAGAGGCTGTAAAATGGGTTATACTCTATACAAAAATTTTTTATTATAGAATTTAAAATTTTTGTCTCCCAGAAAAACTTTTATTGTTTTTCTGGACCCAAAAATCTAAAAGATTTTTAGGTGATTAAAAATGCTTTTGAAGGCATTTTTAATATGATACTTATTCAATTATATTATTATAGTGAAAAACATAAATAATTGAGCAAAATCTTATGTTTTTCCCTTGACCAAAGAAAATCTTGAAGGGATTTTCTGGGCCGTAGAAATCTTCTGAATGATTTCTCCGGTAGTCAAGGCATAACTGCTCAGTATTCAATGTCCTTGACTATAATATCTAATTTCTGAAGTTTTTTTATTAATAATCTAAAAAGTAAGAGAAGAATTTTTGAATTATGTAAGTTTATTTTTAAAATTCCCCTCTTATTAAAAATTCTCTTTACTCTTCCTATCTTGTGCAACATTAATAAAATTAAGCGACTTTTATGTAACTTAACACATAAAAAATGCTCTTTGCGTACGCTATGGGCTTTAGCCCATAAAAAGCAAAGGCATTTTTTGGGTGATCAAGAACCAGACACGCCATGTGGAGAGATATGATGAAAATTGAGGGCATAATATGATAATATTTAATACAAAAAATATTAAAATATTTTTAGTCTGTAAAGAATCAATGGAGGAAAAATGATTATTTTAGACATAGAAACAACAGGATTAAATCCTTCTGTGAATGGACTTTTGTCAATAGGAGCATTGTGCTTTGACAATCCTGAAAAACAGTTTTATGAGGAATGCAGGATTGATGATAGTGATATTATAACAGAAGAAGCATTAATGATAAATGGTTTTAGCAGAGAACAAATATTTGACCAAAGAAAACAAACTCAAGATGAGCTAATTAAAAGATTTTTTGAATGGGTTGATGAACAGGAGATTAGGATTTTGGCGGGGCATAATGTTGGTTTTTTTGATTTGAACTTTATTAAAACCAAGGCAGATAAATATAATATTAATGTAAGAATCCAATATAGAAGCATTGATTTATGCTCTGTTGCCCAATTAATATATTTTAAAATCAATAATAAATTTTTATTTGATGATTATAAAGAAAATGCAATGAGCTTGGGGGAGGTTCTTAAGTTTTGCGGATTAAAAGATGAAAGAAAATTTCATAATGCTTTGGAGGATGTTAAATTAGCTGCTGAATGTTTTTCACGATTGATTCATGGAAAAGGTTTATTTTTAGAATATAATAATTTTAAAATACCTGAATATTTAATTCAAAATAAATAACTTAAAGGAAAATATAATATGATAACCTACAATGAGGCAAACTTTCTTTGGAAAAGAAAGTTTGACAAATAAAAAGCATTTATCTATTTTAATTATATTTGTAAATGCTTTTTATTTCAAAGAATACCTTTTCCGAGAAAAGGTAAACCAAAATCTACTCCTTGTAGGAAGAAAATATAATATGATAACCTACAATGAGTTATACGATGCATTGAGAAAAGAGAGATATAGTGAGCAGCTTCAGCCAATGGCTAAGAATTTTATTAAAGAAGTTTCCGCTTATCTGAAAGATAAAAAAGAACTTGCTGAAAAGAAAGATGAGGATTTTTCAGAGGCTGTTTTGAAAACAAAAAAACAATTTGAAAACTCTCTCGCTATATTTAAGGAATTGATACTAAGAAGAAAGAAGAAAATTCTTGATTTGGCTTTTGTTGCTGCTGAAACAGGAATTTCCAAAAGAGATTTTGAGAATATGCTTGCTGTTGAAAAAGAATGTTTTGAAGGAATAATGAAATCTCTGGAAAAAGGAGATAAAAAAATCAGCGAGATGCTAAAAGGTTCTGAGGAGGATGAAAAAAAGAAAAACAAGATGGTTGTTTTTATTGAAGATACTGATGAGTTCTTGGATTTAGAAAGGAACAAATTAGGGCCTTTTAAAAAAGGAGATGTTGCAAATATTGCAGAGGAGATTGCCAATATTCTGATTGTAGATAAGAAAGCAGAAGGGATTAGTGAGGAGTGAAAATGAAAAAAGGAGAAATTAGCAGGTTAGAAGAGTTTTGGAGAAATCAGGAAAATTTTGGCTCTGGAAAAAGAACCATTGATGGAGCTAGAACCGGATTTATTATTGATTGGAATGTTAAAGATAGTTTTCCCCTAAGAGGCAGTTTTTCAATTTTATATGATGATGGAGATTATAGAGAATATGATGCTTTTTATTTCAGATATATTAGAGGATTATTAAATACAAAAAACAGATGGATGAATGATTCTAGAGTTGTTAAAAGTAGTTTTAGGAGATATTGTGAAAATCTTTTTTTAGGAAAGCTTGTTAACGAGTCTCCGCAGGTACAGAAAATTAAGAATTTTCTGTAACCAAAAAGCAAAGCTTTTTTTGTAATCGAACCGAACCCTTTGATTAGATTCGGGACAGAGAAATTTAATTAATATTGCAAAGCAATATTAAAAAAGCCTGCGGCCGGAATCGAACCGACAACCTACAGTTTACAAAACTATTGCTCTACCGATTGAGCTACGCAGGCTTAGGATTAAATGAAATAGAACAATTGGTATTTAAAACTTATTGTTTCGAGATATTTTATTAATTTTAATGTATCCATAGTATAATATGCATACATTTAAATATGCTAATTATTTTAATCTTAAATGAAAAGGAGAGTTTATTTTAAGTCAAGTAGAATTAGAAATTTATTCTTCGAAAAAGTTTTAAAAAGTCATAAATTTAATAAATGGAATCAAATTGTTTTAAATCTTAATATTCCTAGAATAGTATTAAGTAAGTATAGAAACGGAAAATTAACTATCCCTGAGCAGGTTTATAAAAATCTTATTAATAATTTTAATGAGAAAGATAAATCTTATTTTCAAAACAATATTTCTTATTTAAATGAAAATTGGGGTATGGTTAATGGAGGCATGTCTACTTATTTTAAATATAAAAATATATTTGATGAAGGAAGAAAAAAAGCAATTCAAAAAATAAAAGACTCTTCTATAAAATTTGATATAAATCTTTCTTTAACAAAAGATTTGGCTTATTTTATTGGTTTATTTATTGGAGATGGATTTACAAACAAATATGGGTATCATTATATAGTGCAATTTACAGGAGATAGTAGAAAAGAAAAAAATTATTATTTAGAAATTGTCTCCAATATTTCAAAAACACTTTTTAATTTAATTCCTAAAATAAAAGAAGAAAATAATTCAAATACTCTGAGAGTGAATTTTTATTCAAAAAATTTATTTTTATTAATAACTGAAAGGTTTAAAATTAAGGCTGGGAGAAAGAGTAGTATTGTTTTAATTTCTGAGGAAATTTTAAATTCAAATAAGGATATATTATTATCATGTATTGCTGGTATTTATGATGCTGAAGGATGTTTTTATTTTGATAAAAGGAAACATTATAAAAATCCTTATCCAGTTATTGCTTTGCATATGAATAATCCTGTTTTGATAAAACAAATTTCCGATATTTTTATAAAAAATAATATAGAACATTCATTTACTTCTAATTATTCCACACTTTATATTTATGGAAAAAAGTTTGTGAATGATTTTTTATCTAAAATTAGTTTATTAAATCCAAAATATATGTCCAATATAGAGTTATTAAAAAACATTTAAAACTTTTCATAGATAATTCTTCATTATATCAAATGGTTTTCATCAGACCTTTTGTAAGAATGCATTTCATCAATGGAAAACCATAATTTAAGCTCTTTTTGAGCATCCTCTTCATTTGCAGATGCATGAATCAGATTTCCTACTTTTCTATCATTTGTGTTTGCATAATTTTTTGAAATATGGGCAAAATCCCCCCTTATTGTTCCTGGAAGAGCTTCATTTGGATAAGTTGAGCCGGCTATTTTCCTTATGACTGCAATTGTATCAACTCCTTCGAAGCAAATTGCAATAACAGGACCCTCTGTCAGATAATCAACTAAAGATTTCAAAACTTTTTCTCCATGCCTTGCTCCAACATCAAAATAATGATTTTTGGCAAAGTTTTTGTCAACCCAAACCATTTTTATTGCAATTATTTTCAAGCCTGTTTGTTCTATTCTTTTGATAATCTCTCCAGAAAGCCCCCTTTGAACTCCGTCAGGTTTTATAAGAACTAAGCTTCTTTGCAATGTCATTTGTTATTTTTCTTGATTGTTTGATTTATTTTAGTTTATTAATTTTTATTCTTCAGTTTTCTTTTTTAGGTCTTCCTTTTTTTGGGATTGCAAGCTTGTTCGCTGACAAGGATTGAATATTTGATGCCTTTTCAGGCATTTTTTCTTGGATAGCAGGTTCATCTTCTGATGAAGATTGCCTTTTTGCAGCTTTTTCCTGTACTTCTTTTATTTCTTTTTCTGCTTTTTTTATTTTTTCATCCTCAATTTCTTTTAATTGGTCAATAACATCTTCTTCAATAATCTCTTTTTTAATTTCTTTTGGCTTTTCCTTTATTTTTGGTATTTCTTCTGAAGCTAATTTTCTTTTAATTTCAATAGTTCTTATTTCACATAAAGATAATGGATAGGTTTTTTTAAGCATCATAGATAAAGATTTTTGAAGCCTATTTGTCAGGATATCTTCAAAAATTTCCTTATTTTTTCTTTCAGAGATATAATCTTCAAGCCAATTTTTAGTTTTGTTTCTTAAAGTTTTTCTTACTGCCCTTGAAACTTTTTTTCTTGTTATTAAAAAAGGCTTTACAAGAATCATGTTTTCCTGACTTGGAGTTTCAAAGGAGTCTTCCACATAACTTATTCTTTTTCTTATCATTCTCCTTATAAAATAAGACATTAGTTTTATTTTTTCAGGATAAGCAGATGCCTTGTTATTTTCTACATGAATTATAAAAGTTCCTTCAACACTTTTTCCTTTTAACTGCCTTGTTAAATCTAATTTGATTGTCCGGTTATTCAATTGTTCAGCAGAATCTGCAATAAGCTCGATTTTTGCTTTAACAAAAAGCAATTCAACTGGAATGAATTTTCTTCTTTTTGTTACAAGTTTTGTTGTTTTTTCAGGCGGCATTTTGTTAATGTTTATTTCTCTCCAATTATTATTTTTGAAACTCTTCTTGAATGATTAGCAGTTTTGGATTTTTTGCATTCCTGACAGGTATAAATAAGGACTCTTCTTGCTGTTGTTTTGGTTTTTCTTTTCCAGGATTTTACTGCTTTTTTGCTGTATCTTCCCCAGTTTCCCATTCCTCTTGCTTTTCCTCTTTTCTTAGCTCTTGACAAAGAACCATAAGTTAAGGTTCCTCTTTTATGTCCTGTACTAACTACATCTATTTTCTGTTCTGTTCTTTTTTTGCAAAAAGGACAGAATCTTTTGGTTTTCTTGGGAATTTTCATATTAGTTCATAGGACACCTAACTGTTTCCTTCAAGCAATCTTCCCTTGAAGATGCAAGTCATTTCCTATATTAGCAGATACTAACATATCTGTTAAACACAGGTTTGTTGCTGAGGTTTATTATTTATTAGTTAAATAGAGAGGTTTTTAAAGTTTTGCTTGTTAATGGTGTCGGAGTAAAAATAATCTTAATGGAGCAGAGAATAAAATTTCAAAAAGGACAGCAAAGGAAATTTTTGGATTTAGTTGCTGCAAGATTGAATTGTATTTCTCTTCGAGGAATCTTGCAGTTTGGATTTGATATTAATTATAATTCTCTTAAGAATTATTATACTGGAAGAAGATTGATTCCTCTTGATTTATTTGAAGAATTATGCTATGCTGGAAAGATTGACAAAAAAGAATTAAGGTTTGAGATTATTAACGGAAATTGGGGGCAGGTTAAAGGCGGGAAGAAAGGAAGAAGATAAATTATTATTTTCCAGGATAGAAATTATTATAAGTTGTATTAATTATATAAAATTTGATATGGAAATAAAGGATTTAATAATTGTTTTGTTGTCAATTATTGCTTTGATTGTGACTATTTTTTTATTTTATCTAGTTCTCCTGAGAAAATAACTCCTTAGACTTAGGTTATATTTGGAATAATAATAATTTTTATCCTTATTGAGGATTCATAACTTATGTAACATCTAAATGGAAAATTATGATTCATCGGTAGATAATAATTATAAACAAATAGAAGATATTAAAAAGACAATTAACTTTAATAAATTATTTCAAGATTTAGAGGTTAGATTAAGTGTGGTAGAATCAATTATAAAAATGTTACTCGATAAAAAAATAAAAAGGGAGAAATTGATCCAAGAATTATCTTTTGGATTTTACTCTTAATTTTATTGTTTTTATTTTTAAGATTATTTAAATAAGGTCCCATAGTCTAATGGTTCAGAACATGTCCTTGACGTGGACAGAATCCAAGTTCGATTCTTGGTGGGACCATTTATTCTTTATTACTGATTAGTAAAACTTTTTATTAAGAAATTATTTAAACTTAATTTAATATATTCCTTAATGATAAACGATTATAGAGCTAATAGAACTTTTAGGGATTATTTAATTGGCGTTGGAAAAACAGCTTTAATAGTAGGCGGAGTCTTGGCAATTCCTGTGATGACAGGTTCTTTATTTGGGTATTATCATGACGGTTCATTTCAAATGCAATTGAAAGAAGAAATTGGTGCAGGTTGTGCTGTGCTTGGAATGGAAATTGGTTTAGTAGGCTTTATTGGTGGATGTTCTGTTTAAGCTATCTAGATGGTTGTTTTTTTAGTTTATTCTTTTAGGATAATCTTTTTTCTTACTAACTTATTTACTTATTAAGTTATTAAGAAAGGTTTAAATATCAAAAAAACTGTAAAATATGATAAAAGAGAAGAAAAAAAGAGGCGAAACTACTCAAAAATCTGAAGTTATGAAGATTTTTGAGTCAACAAAATCCTACAAAAGGATTTTGAGTGTTCAGGAATTAAAGATTCCTGACATACAGAGAATTTGTCTGCAAATTCTCTGTCTGTTCGTTTTCTTCGAAAACAAACATGAAAAAATATTTACTTTTAATAGAAAACGAGGAGTTATGGGAAAGATTCAAAAAAATCATTGATAAGGATATTAATACTGAAATTATTTCTCTGATTGAAAAAAAGCTTAAAACAGCCTCTTTTTCTGGAAAGGCCCTGGGGAGAAAAGAAAAATGATAAATAATCTAAATATTGAAAATAATATTAAAAATAAAGGACAAGTTACTATTTTTATCATCATAGCTATTGTTATTGTTGCTGTTGTTGCATTGTTCTTTATTTTCAGGACTACTGTAATTGGAGCTGTAATCCCAAAAGAATTTGAACCTGTTTATTCTTATTATCAATCCTGCATAAAGGAAAAGATTTCTGAAGGAGCATCTTTGCTTGGACAGCAGGGAGGATATATTGAAAATCCTGAATTTTTTTCTGGAAGCGAATTCATGCCATTTTCTTCTCAATTAAATTTTTTAGGGGTAGGGATTCCTTATTGGTATTATGTTTCTGGAAATAATATTGTAAAGGAGCAAAAACCTTCTTTGGATAAAATGGAATCTCAGTTGAATGATTTTATAAAACAAACAATTTCTGAATGCGATTTCGGAAGTTTTAACTTGCAGGGATTTGAAGTAAATTTAGGTGATGCAGAAGTTGAAAGTTCAATTGAAAATAATCTTATTTCAGCTAATGTTAATCAAGAGATAAATATTGTTTTTGGAAATTCAAGCTGGACTGGAAAAACACATAGATTTAGCGTTAATTCTAATCTTGGAAAATTTTATAATCTGGCAGATAAAATATATTTAAACAATAAAGAAATAATGTTTTTGGAAGATTATGGGGTGGATATTTTAAGATTAAACGCCCCTGTTGATGGAAGTGAGGTCGGATGCAGTTCAAAAGTATGGGATGTTGAGGATATTAGAAACGAATTAATGGATGCTTTAGAAACAAATACCCCTTTTATTAAAATTCAAGGAAATTATTATACTATTGGAAAAAAAGAAAATCAATATTTTGTCAAGGATATTGGAACAAAAGCAGATGTGAATGTTAATTTTAGATATTCAAAAGAATGGCCCATGAAATTAGAAGTATGGCCATCTGAAAACGGAATTTTAAAAACAGACCCTGTTGGACTGCAGGAAGGACTTGGGATGCTAGGATTCTGTTATATATCTTATCATTTTGTTTATGATTTAGCCTATCCTGTTTTAATACAGATTTACAATGATAATGAGATATTTCAATTTCCAGTTGTGGTTTATATAAATAAAAATAATCCAAGAGAAGCCTTGAATGGTGAAGCTCTTCCAGATGTTGTACCAGATTTATGCAAAAAGAAGAACACTGCTATCAAGGTGTCTACCTATTCCAAAAGCCTAGAGCCTATTGAAGCAAATATTAAATTCAAGTGCTTTGATACTATGTGTGATATTGGAAAAACTGCAATTAATGGAAATGAAGCTGTTTTACAAACATTATTCCCACAATGCTATAATGGGTTTATAGTTGCAAGTGCAGAAGGATATGAAACAGGAAAATATCAGATTACTGATTTAAATGAAAATGATATTATGGTTGTATTAAGCAAGAAATATAAAATAGAATTAGAAGTTCAAAAAAATGGAAAGAAGATAGACGGTTTTAGTGTTTTAACTTTTACAAAAGATAATACCCAGACTATTGCTTATCCTGAACAAAAGGAAATAGAGCTGTCTGAAGGGCAGTATGAGATTAAGGCTTATGTTTATTCAAATTCAAGCATCAGTCTTCAAGCAACTTCAACTGACAAATGCGTAGATGTTCCTAGAGGAGGGGTTTTAGGAGTTTTAGGATTTAGTGAAAAGAAATGTTTTGCTTTAAACATTCCAAGCCAAACAATTGATTCTGCTGTTTCTGGAGGAGGAGTCCAGAAATATTATATTGGAGAGAGTGAATTGGAAAATTCCAAAAAGATTATAATAAATGCAAATGATTTTGGAATTCCAAAAAAAATTGAAGATCTGCAAGTAAATTATAATAAAGTTGATACCTCTGATTTGGAGGTGAGGTTTGAGTAAAACCTACAGTTTCTTTTAGAAAAAGAAACTCTAGGAAGGTAGAAAATTAAAATAGGAAAATAAGAAAATAAGAAAATAAGAAATGGAACTAGATAAATATCAAGAAGAATGTAAAAGAACTGTTAAAGAATTTGAAAGTGATAAGATAAAGATAATGACTTGGGGTTTGGGAATTTCAGGCGAGGCAGGGGATGTAGCAGGATGCATAAAGAAAACATTTGCGCATGACAATGATCAAAAAAATGGGATTAGAGAAAATCTTGGAGATACTATGTGGTATATTGCAAATATATGCAATTTTTTTAATTGGGATTTAAACGAAATTTTAGAAGAAAATATGATTAAATTAAGGAAAAGATATCCAAATGGATTTACATCTAAAGATGCTAAAAGAGAAAGAGTTGACTGGAATGAACATTATAAATAAAATAATAAAAAACAGGAAAACAAAAATATTTTTTATATTAATTATATTTTTAATTTTAGTCAATATTCATTTTATTTTTGCAGCAGGGTCTTTTACTGGAGGATATAATCCAAGTTTTGCAGGAGCAACTTATGCTGTTTATGGTTCATCTACAAATCCACAATTTAATAATCCAAGTTTTTTCAGTGTTTCCGGGTTTACATCCCCTGAAGTTTATTGGCCTAAGTTCAATAAAGAGGATTGTTTTGCAAGGCAAGACATGATTCTTCAAATTGCACCTGGAGGATGCTCGCCAAGTGTTGTGACAAGCGATTTACTGGAAGAACAGAATGTTACTGTATTTTGCAAGATAATGGCTATTCAGGTCAATCCTCTTATTGATGTTTCAAAAATAAGGAGCATACGTTTTGCAGGAACCAACCTGCCAAAAGGAGTTTCAAGCATTTCTTATTACCCAGCAAGAGCTGCGGTAAGAAGTGAAATAAGCCTGACAAGCTCTCCTGTCAAAGACAATTTAGGATATTTGGTTATTGTTTTATCAAGGATTCAGGCTGAAAAAGATATGCCTGAATTTGTTCAGGGGAATGTAACTGCAACAATTGACTACGATGTTCAGGGGGCTTTTGGAATTGGAAAAACTAATTTTTATGTTTCTGAATTAACAGATGATGAATGGAACCAAAATTATGAAAGATATGGCTTTTGGAATGGAAAGGGTTATGTGAGAGCAGAACTTATAGAGCCTGACAGAGCAACGATTGCAGTATATAAAGATATTAATTCAAAACAAGCTGGAGTGAGTTTGAAAAAAGGAGAAATCTCAAAAGACATTTACCTAAGCGGGTTTTATTGCGCTGCAGGGATGAATATCAAATTAGAAAGCATAGATGCCCCTGTAGATGCTGCATTGATACAGATTGATAATCAGATGGTTTGGGTTTCAAAAGGAGATACAATATTAGACGGCAAGTGCAGAGTTTTGGATTTGCAGACTTATTCAGGAGGAGGCAAAGCTAGTATAAGCTGCAATGTTCGTAATGGAAAATTTGATTTAATAATAACTCCTGGAAAAGCCAGTTTTAATGTTGATGGAGCTGAAAAACAATATTACATCGGGCAGAAAGTAAGAGCAAAAGATAATTTATTTTTGGGTTATGTTGGAAAAGATTTTAATGGACTTGATTTTGCTGTTTTAATAAAAGATAATTCCTCTTCAGCTGAAAGCGAATTTGCAGACAAAGGAGTTTATGGGGCTGTTGATAAAATTGTCAAAGGAACCAACAAAGCTATAACTGAAAAAAGCTTTCAGGAATCCATCAATAAATCAATCATAGAGAATTATAAAATAAAATTAAGAACAAGCGATGTACACAAAATCTTGGACAAGGATTTTATAAAAATAGTTTTAATAGGGGAAAATTCAAATGGAGTTATGTTAAAAGAAAGTTTTATTGCAAAGGATAAGGAATGGGACAATGAAAAAGATAATGCAAAATTATTATCAAAGCAATATTATGATGAGGCAATAAAAAATTATGAGGATTTGGCTGATTTGTATGCAAATGAGAAAGATGAAAAAGGAGAAGTTTATGCAAGCAATGGGCTTTTGGAATTAGCAAGGTTATCAAAAAAATTTGGAATGAATAAAAAATCAGAGGAAACTTATGACAGACTGATAAATGATTATCCAGATTCAAGCAATGCCAAACAAGCTAAAATAGAAAGAGATTTACTGACAAGATTTGATTCTTATAATGCAAGGGCATTGATTAATATTAATGGGGAAAGATATTTTTTTAATCTAATAAATTTTAAAAAACCAGAAGTACAGGATTTGAATGCAATTTTATTGATTAATGGAAAAGAGGTTCTTTTGGGCATTGATGAATTTTATGATGTTAAAAAAGACAATAAGAATGGAACTATACAACTTAAAGAAATAAAAGATGATTATGTTAGTGTAAGATATTTTAAAGAAAGAACGGATTTATTGGGGACTGGTTCAGAGGATGCAAGATTGACTTTATACACTCAGACAAGCCAGCAAACTTTTTTTGATAACTTCATAAATGTAAAACTTATAAACATAACTTTTAAGAAAGAAGCTAAATTAACTCTTGATTCAAAAACTTTCGGGCCTAGAACTTCTGCTAATTTCAGTTTTAAAATTGGAATAGAAAAGAGAGCAATTAAACTTAGCCCTGATAAAACAAAAGAACTTATTAATAGCCTGGATGAAACAATGAAAAAATGGGGAGATGCAAACAATAAACTAGGGCAGGTAGTAAAAGTATTGAAAGGAGTTTGTTTGGCAACAGCTGCAACTTTGACTGTAAAAAATTTAGTTTCAGGTTTCAACGGTGCATCAATGGCTAGAAATGCATTAATGACTAAACAAGGAGGATGGAATGATTTTTGCAGGAAGAAAGTTGAAGATAAGGCAGCAGGAAAGAGCGGGCAGACTTATTCAAGTGTTCAGAGCTGTTTATTGGATTATAACCCTGAAATAGAAAAAGATATTCAGTTATATACAAATGCTATTGACAAAACCAATAATGACCTGAAAAAAATTCAGGAAGGTTTGAAGCCAGTGGGCACAGATCCTTTGGATATGGAAAAACAAGTTGAAACTGAAAAAGTAAGACAGGCTTATTATGAGCAGCATTTTAAAAGTTTTTATGAGCAGAATCAAAATATGGAAATAGCTCTTTCTAATGGGCAGAAAGCTAAACTTAGTGATGTTGCAGGAGGACATCCTGAAAAAATGACTTTGGAAGACATGAGAAATTTAGTGACATTTAACCAGGTTAAAAGTTCAGGAGAATCTATGCTTAATCCTGTATTTAATAATCAGCTTGGGAAAGATTTGCTTTATACTTATCAATTAAACGAACAGACAAGACAGAATGATGCTTTAGTCAATCAGTTTAAAAATAAATACGGAGGGGAATATCCTGTTTTTTCAGCTGAAAAAGGAGCCAGACTTCAAACCATGTATGCAATTCAAGATTCTGATTCTAAATTAAAAAATGATTTAGGTTTTTCAGAAAGAATGTTTATTCATTCTGTTCCTCTTGGTTATAATGATTCTGCAATAAGAGGACAGCAAGTAAGTGTTGGACTCACTAATGAAGGAGGAATTTATAAAATAAAAAAAGTTATTAATTCAAGCGGTGACGATGTTACGCAGCCTGTTTCAAGTTATTTTGCAAACTATTATAATCTCGATTCTTTCAAATTAGCAAATATAAAAGCATATCAAAATAAAATGGCTAATGTTGAAAATTTAAGAGTTAAATTCTTTGAGCAATCTCCTTACAAGGGCATGCCTGCTGAAATCCCTTTTGATGTTGAGAATGGCTGGTATGTTGAAATGAGTTATGTTCTAACAGGGTTTGGAAAGCCTTATGATGAATCTGGAAGAGTCATGAATTTTTATATTTGCAATGTTGGACAAAATGGAAGAATTGAGTTCAAGCAGAGTGCTGATGATATTTGCAGATATTATAATGGAGATATTAATAGCATTGAATTTCCTGGAATGGGTGCAGGCGAGTCAAAATCATTAATTTCAAGGGCTCAGCAGGCAATTGCAGAAGCTTCAAGACAATATTCTAGCGCAAATAAAGGAGTGCAGATTGGAAACAGAGTTTTCAAGACAGCAGCTTCACTTTCTGGAAACGAAGGGAGATGCTCGGATTTTATGAGTCCGCAAGATTGCAATATAATGTTTAATGTTTGTGATCCTGTTATTTGCCCTTCATCAAGATGCAATTTAGGAGGAGCTTTTCAAGTTGATAATGTCATACAAACAGGAATTTTAGGGAGCTTGGTTTTATGCGCTCCTAATGCAAGGGAAGGAATTTTGGCTCCTGTTTGTTTGTCAGGAGTTCATGCAGGAGTTGAGGGACTTTTGAATGTTTTTAATGAAACCAAAAAATGCTTGAATGAAAGTTTGGCAACTGGAAAAAATGTTGGAATTTGCGATGCTATTAAAAGCGTTTACTTATGCAAATTATTTTGGGAAGAAGCAACTCCTTTTATGAAGGTTTTAATTCCAAGATTGATTCAGAGTTTTTACAGCCAGGGTGTTAGAGGTGGAGGAGAATATTTAACAGTGCAATCTGCATGGGATAATACTCAAAGCGCAATAGAATATTTCAAAAATGATTATGCTGTAAATTCAATGCAGGCATTTACATCCCGTTCAACAGCAGAAACAGGCAGTGAGGTTTGCAAGTCATTTACTTCTGTTGCTTATCCCAATTCCAAAGATTTTTTTGACAAATTATTAGAGCCTGACAGCCCTGTTCAATTCACAGGGTGGTTTAGCGAGGATATTTTAACAACAGCCACTGTTCCTTCAACTTCTCATTATAAAGTTTATTATCATATTTACAGCGGTAAAGATCAGCCTGCTTATTATGTTATTTATTTGAAAGATTTACCACAAACCAGCTTAGGCACAGTCCCATTATCACAGCAATATATGGTTGATAGCGGTTATATTCAAAAAGGAAATTCAGTAGATAATTCAAGAGATTTCACAGCTGTTTCTGGTTACAGGCAATTATGCATAAATGTTAATGGGCAGGATAAATGTGGCTTCAAGAGCATTTCAAGCTCATATTCCTTAACAGAAGCATCAAGCCAGTATGCTGCTGAGCAGATTAAAACAGATATTAAAACTGAAAAAGAATGTGTTGCAGGAACTCCTTCTGCTTTAAGTTTAATCGGACTTAGTTTACAACAAGGAGCTGAAGAAATAATTAATCCTGAATTGTATAAAAGAGGAATAATAAGAGTTTGTGCAACTGAAAATCCTGGGAAAAGGGTGGATAGTTTTGGGCAATATGATAATACTAATTCAATTTTAGACAGGTGGAAACAAGTTGGTTATTGCGATGATCCTACTATAAGGTGCTGGTTAGATACAGTTAGTGTTAAAAACGTAATAAAAGACCTTGGGCTTTTGAATGAAACTCTTGGAAAAGTTGATATGAGTATTTTTAGCCAAGGATTATTGACAAATGAACAGGGAAAAACAATTGCAAGCGAAGCAAAAAGCCAAATTGATAAATTGAAAATTGAGAGAAGTGATAATAATGTTATTGTGCAGAATAAAATTTCCGATATAGTCAAAAAACTGCAGAATTTAACCAGCATTGGGCTAAACAATGGACATAGGGCGAGAGGATTCTTTTTATTATCAGGCCTTTATAAAAAAGTTAGTGAAAGCTTGTATGGAGATAATCAAATTACAACTACCAGTTCAGCTATTTTACCGCCTGATGATAGTTTAAGAGATAATGTTATTATCAATGTTAATTATATTGGAGGCAGGCAGATAAATTTTAGATATATTTCAGGAATTGGCTGGACATCAAAAAATAATTTTGGACAATCAATGCCAATAGAGTCTCAAGTTTCTGGAATGAAGTATGCGGATGGAATTAATTCAATTGTTAAAAGCACTATAAAAGATGAAAGCGGAAATGATGCAAAAGTTTATACAATTGAATTAGAAAGACAAACTTTAAGCTCGGATTTTCCCGAGGAATTATCACAGCAGACTTTTAATATTTTAAAAAAATCCGGAGTTGTTGCTTCCAGCTCAACTCCTTCAGAAACTTTTAAAGGCAAGGCTTTAAAAAATCCTGAAAATTTTATTTATAAGATTTATGATAAAAAAAATAATTATTATATATTTTATATTTATGATTTGAGCGATAAAAAATGGAAAAGAGCCCTTTCTTCAGAAGGCAATTATGACTGGAAAACTAATTTAGTGAATTTTAGAGAAACAACTATTCTGGGACTGGCTGGAGCCAGAGGTTTTGAAACTTTATTAAAAATATACTCAAACAAAGCTAATTATGATTTTTATTATATAGATAAATCTACTGGAATTGCAACAATTGATATGTGATTATGGAAATTAGGTTAATTTTGGAAAGAGGCATGAAAGAGCTTGATGAAAAGGAGAAGTTGATTTTTGATAAATTGAGTCTTGAATATTCAAATAAAATTCAAAGGCAGCTGAAAACAGTAAATCTTATTGAAGTTCTTATAAAAGATTACAGCAAAAAAGGAAAATCGAAAAACTATTCAATTCACGTGAAAGTTTTTTCAAATACAAGGAATTTTGATGCAGGTTCTGAGGATTGGGATTTTGCAAGGACTTTGCATAAGGCGTTTATCAAGGTTATAAATGAGGTTGAGCATGAGTTTCATGTAAGTGATAAAGGAAAGGAGTTTAAAGGGTTGCAGAAGATAAGAAGAAGAGATTGATTTCTAATAATTTGAATTAATGCAGGGGACAGGATTCGAACCTGTGAAGGCACTAAGCCAACACGGCCTAAACGTGTTCCGTTTGACCACTCCGGCACCCCTGCATACAAAAAGCACCTAGTATTTATCATAAATATGAAATGCTTTTTGTTTTATAAAAATGCTAAGAAATAAGGTTATAAAAAGGTAACTAAAGATTTGCAGAAGATTTAGAAAACATATCATTTTGGATATACTTGGTGTAAACACTAGGATATGTTTTTGGGTGGAAAAATTAAACACTTTTAGGTTGCTAATATTTATTGGCTTTGTGCTGCCAATCTAAGTAATTCATATGTATTTTGCGCCCCGCTTTCATATGTTACAGATTCTATTTCTGAAGAAAAGAAATTCCCACTGATTAATTCTATTGCCTCAAATAAAACCAAATTCTCTGATTTTATTCTGTTCACAACATCTCTAACATAATCTACAGGATTGGGATAAAGAGAAACTCTCCTATTAAATACGTGGATAGTTTCTTTTCTCATTTTTGGTAATGGTTTTGGTTCATTAGTCATTTCTAAGAGAGAATAAGTGAACAAACCCCCCGTTACAAAGGCTGTAGCCAAACTTGAACCTTCATCATAATTCTCCTTAAAAAATCTTTCATTATGTGTAAAATAATTCCATAGTTCTTCATCTTTCCTTTGAATATCTCCAAGACCATTCATTTTGGAAAGTGTGGTCTCTAAAAGAGAAGGATTTTTAATTGCTTCCTCTGGAGAAATAAAAACATTTCTTGGAACAACTATTAGTCCATCTGCAGTATAAGTTTTTTGTGAGTCTCTCATTTTTTTACAATTTTCAATTACTATTTAAATCTTTGTATAGATGTGTCATTTTATAGTAATTAAATTAATTTCAAATCTTAAGATAAAATGTGTTTAAAATATTGGTCAAAAAACATAGCTACTTTGTGTAAACGAACACTACTAAAGGTAAAGATTTTGGTAATAACTTTTTTAAATGCATTTTAACGAACTTATTTTGTTACACGATATGTTTTTACAATGATTTAATTTAAGTTTCTTTATTTCAATTATATACTCGAATGTCTTATATATTTTTAAAGTATTAGTTGTTAATTTCTTAATGGCTTTATTATCAGAAGTAAAGTATGAAACAAAGATAAGAGAATTAAAAGATATTTCTCCTGAAGCAGTTTTATTCATGTTGCGTGATGTAAGAGCAGATATTGGAAGATTAGATGACTCATTTTTAGATGTCAATTTAGCAAAAGTACTAATTACAGTTGAGTCTGGACAATACGAGGTAAATGGAAGTGTGTCAACTCGTATTAATTTATCATCTGCAAAAGATATTATTGATGCTTATAGGAAATATTCAGAAGGAGGATGTCAATCTTGTGCAAGTCTTGGAATAGAAACTATTGATGCCCAAGATGCGACATCTGGTTGGTTTTGTGAGATTTCTGACCCTGATTACAATAAAAATGCTATAGGTGATAGACCTAGAGTACGTTATAAAGGATTTTCTCCAAAGGTAAACAAACATTATCAAAATCCTTGTAGTGCTTGGAAACCTCGTTTTTCTCTTAAACTTGATGAACTAGTTAAAAAAGAATAATTCTTATATTTAAAATTATATGGTCCTAGAGAGAATAGATACTCTCGGGCTGCTGAGCTTTTAGTATCTTCATTTCTTTAGATACATGTAAACGAGTCGTTTTGCCACTAGTCTATGGACCAGTGTTTATTTGAGACTTTTAAGCTCTTAATGGTTTAACGAGCATCTACCTTTATATCCGATGCGTGTAAAAGAATATATCCTAAAGGATATACTTTCTTTTTGCTAGCTTTTGACATAGAAGAAAAGTAATTACTTTTCTTTCTTTTTGCTAGCTTTTGACTCGGCTTCTTTGATTTTTAATTTATCTTCTAATCCTAATTTCTCTAATAATTCCTTGTATCTGTTTCTTATTGTGACTTCTGTAATTCCTGCAACATCTGCAACTTCCCTTTGTGTTTTCTTTTCATTGTTTAATAATGCTGCAACATACAATCCTGCAGCAGCTATTCCTGCTGGACCTCTGCCAGAGGTTAGTTCACTTCCTTCTGCTTTTTTTAATATTTTTAATGCCTCATTTTGTGTTTTTGGGGAAAGTTTTAAGACAGAAGCAAATCTATGAATATAATCTTTAGGAGAGGAGGGGGTTACTTTAATTGCTAATTTTCTTATGATAAACCTGTATGTTCTTCCTATTTCTTTTCTTTCTACATCAGAAGCAGCTGAAATTTCATCTAAAGTTCTTGGAATATTATAGCTTCTGCAAGCTGCATAAATGCAGGCTGCTATCACTGATTCCATACTTCTTCCTCTTACTAGTCCTCTCTGCAAAACAAATTGATAAATTCTGGAAGCTTCGTCTTTAACAACCTCGGGCAGATTAAGGAAAGAAGCTACTCTTCTTAATTCAGTCATTGCTAATCTTAAATTTCTTTCAATTGAAGTTGAAACTCTTTCCTGCCATTTTTTTAATCTTAAGAACTTTCTTGTTGAGCCAGCGTCTAGTTTGTAAATATCAGAAATTTCTCCAACATTAGTTGTAAGTCCCTTATCAAATTTTTGCATTGATAATGGTGCACCACCTCTTCCTTTTTTCTCTCCTGAATCAAAACTTCCCTGAAGTTCTTGAGAGGTATCAACCATTTTTTCTTCAACAATAGTTCCACAATCATTGCAGAAAACTTCTCCTCTCTGCTCGTCCCAAGTAAGACTTACACTTCCACATTCAGGGCATCTTTTAACATTTGTCATAGTTAGTATATAAACAAAAATTGTAATTTTGTACAGGTGAAATTTGTTGATGAATAGAATTCATCAATCAAAATTTTAGCAACCTTTATAAACTTAATGGAGAAATGTTTATAAAGCTTTCTATATATTTGGCTTTGCACAACCTGATACAAGGGTTTAAGGCTACACAGGATTGCGCAAGAGATTAATGAGGGGTGCACAAAATTTATTTAAAACCTAAATTTTATTCTATTGAATACCCTGTAGCTTGCTGAAACAAAAAGTATTTTAGTAATTTATTATAAGATTGAAAAATGCTTTTTGTTTGTGGTAATGAAAGCTAAAGAAAACCTATTCAGGTATTTTAATAATTTGAAAATTTATTTTAAAACTCACAAGTTAGTTTTTTGAGTTGGTTAAGTTTTGACAATTGAGGATAGAATTATGAACAGAAGCTTCACTTTTTCTTTTTACACACTAACAAGAAAAAAGAAATTTTTGGCTGTCAAAGATGACAAAGATTTTAATAGAATATAAAGATGCCCTAGAGCCTGCTTTTTTGGAGGTTCACTTAAAATTTCAATAATTCTTACAAGAATAATGACAAGAATTTTAAATAAATTTAATGCAAACTTCTGAAAATTTAAAAGAGGAAGACAAGGATGGCAAGTCCTTGTAAGATGTTTCAAGATTCTATAAAGAATTTGTATAAAATCCTGAAATCAAGCCTTTTTCGTCCACCTCTTTGATATATAGAGATATATCAGATAAATTAAAACATAAAGAAATACTTAAAGATTTCTGTGATACAGAAAAAAGTTTCAAATTATTTAAAAAATATAATGTGGATTATGATTTAATACCTGCAACTATCAGTGAAAAATACTTCTATTATTGTTAATCATGCAACACAGCAGCTAATCTGACATTGGGCAGGTATAGAGGTTAGATTTTTAATATTATAATGAACTAGTTATTTAGGATGTTTTTTATTCAGAGTAAAAAGAAAACTATATCTCTCAAGAATTTTTAATTTTTGACGACTATCAGGAATTTACATTCCTGAAGTTTTAAGATTTAGTTTAGATTACTTACTCTTTTTTACTCAATTTTTAATACCATCTTTTATTTTAAGTTAAATTTGTAAGATGCTATTAAAAAGCTTCACAGATTAAAAGCATTTTTAGTAATTTATTATAAGATTGAAAATGCCTTTAATTTCCAAATCCATAACAAATCCTAAGGATTTGGTGATAACATTAATACGGCACCTAGTCTAAACCACGAGATTAACTACAGATGTAAAATTCATGTTTATTTTTAATTAGAAATATTCTTAACTAGCCAATATAAATTATCCTGTTAATTTTACCACTTTATACTCGTCCTACATAAAATTCATAATCTAATAAAATTAATAGAACACAATTAATTTTATTAACTTTCTCAACTAAATTCAACTATGGTTGAAGTTCAAATTATAAAAAACAGAATAATAGAGGTGTTAAAAAGAAGAGGTCCGAGTCTGCCTATTCAAATAGCAGGTGAAATAAAACAGAACTCTATATTCACCTCCGCATTTTTATCAGAATTAGCTGATGAAAAAAAAATAAAAACAAGCGCTTTAATGGTCGGAGGCTCTCACTTATATCTTTTAGATGGGCAAGAAGACCAGCTGGAAAAATTCACTAAATATCTTCATCCAAAAGAAGCAGAAGCTTTTCTTTTGTTAAAAAATAACAAGATTTTGAAAGAATCTGAACAAGAGCCTGCAATAAGAGTTGCATTAAAGGAAATAAGAGATTTTGCAGAAAGCTTCAAAAATGACAATGATGTTTATTGGAAACTTATTCTCACATCAAATTCAGAAATAGAATCTCTTTTTCAGCAAAAATCAAGCAAACAGGAAATGGTTGAAGAGAAAGCAGAAAAAAAGGAGGAGAGAACAGAAATATCCAAACAAGAAAAAACAGCAAATGTCCAGCCTTTTAATTTACAAAAATCCGAATTTACTATTCAAGAGAAAATAACAGAGATACAAGAAAAAATAGAGCAAGAACTTACTGTCAAAGAAGAGCAAAACCCAGAAAAAATAAAAAAAGGGCAATCTTCTTTTTTGCAAAAAAATGAATTTACTGTAAGAAAAATAAAAAGGCCGAAAGAAATTGAAATCATGTTTGATAATCCTCTTGTTCAAAAGATAGAAAAACCAAAAAAAGACAAGCCAAAATCAGAATTTGTTCTAAATGTAATAAAGTCTTTAGAAAAAATAAGCTTTAAAATAATTGAAGAAAAAGAGCATAAACTCAAAGAATATCTTGCATTAGTAGAAGTAAATTCACCTTTAGGCCCTATAATTTTTTTAACCCAAGCAAAAGATAAACAAACCATCAATGACTTGGATCTTCAAAAACTTCTTTCTGATGCTCAATCAATACCTCTTCCTGCATTAATGCTTTATACAGGAAATCTGACAAAAAAATCCATAGAGTATGCTGAAAAATACTCTTCTATATTAAAAATCAAGAAAATTGAATAAAAACAATAATATTTAAAAACATCAAAAATTTACAATTTTTGTGGCTTAAAAATTATTTAGAAGAATTTTTAAACCTTAAAAATAAGCTAGTATTATAGCAAAATTTAGAATTATGAAATGGGACGTATAAAATCAAAAATTGTCAAAAGAACAGCCAAAACACTGATAAGCATAGAAAATAATAAATTTACTGATAAGTATGAAGATAATAAAAAACTATTAACGGGTTTAATGCCCAGTAAAAAAGTGAGAAATCAGGTAGCAGGTTATATTGCAAGGCTAAAAAAAATAGGAACTAAAGCAAAAACAGAGTAATAATGACAGAAAAACCAGAGACTTCAGAAAGTGAACCTTCAATACCCCAACCAGGTGATGATAATATAATTTTTGTAGGCATAAAACCTTTTATGAATTACGTTACAGGTGTGGTGATGCAATTCAAAAATAAGGGGCAAAAAGAAGTTATTGTTTCTGCAAGAGGAAAATTTATTTCAAAAGCAGTGGATATAACAGAAGTTGCAAGAAGAACTTTTTTAAAGGATGAAAATATCTGTGTAAAAAATATAAAGATATCAAGCGAACAATTCGAAAATAAGGAAGGAAAAAGAATTTTTGTTTCTGCCATAGAAATTATTTTAGTGAAAGAGTAAAATAGCCAATTTTTTTATAAAAAATAATTTTTTTTAAAAAGAATAATTTTAAATACTCTTTTTACTTCATTTTATTAATAATTTTAAAAAGGAGAGGTGATTAAAAAACATGGCAAAGAAAAAAAAGAAAAAAAGATAGTTCTTGTGAAAGAACTTAAAATTTTTTATTTTTTATTTTTTTATATAATATCCAAAATTTATTAAATTTTTAAATAAACTAGTGTTTATTTTTTTGGTTTTTGTTTGATTTTATCTGACTTGACAGAAGTCTCTTCTTTAGTATCCGAGGGGATTTCTTTATCAATAAATTTAATTTCTCATCAATTTCATTGATTTTGTGATACATCTTGTCTATTCTTTTATTTCTTATAATCCCAAAAATGCTTTTTGCAATTAAAAAAATAATATAGATAATAAAAATAATTCCTACCGTTTTAAAAATGGTAATTAGATTAGCAAACTTCGAAACCAATTCAGGAGGCATAGCATTTATAGAAGAATTTAAATTCAAAATGTCTTTCATATCTGTTAAATTAATATCTGCCATGATATCATTAAAAACTTGAAGTTTAAAAATTCTTTTATAGAATTTTTAAGCCACAAAATTTGATAAAAATTTTGATGTTTAAAAGGGTTTTCAATAAGTTTTTAAGTTATAGGATAAGAAATTAATTTCAGGATAATTTACCCTTTCTTATCCTGCCTATCAAGGAAAAAATTTTCCGAAAATTTATTTCCTTTGATATAATAAATAAGGTTTATATTTTTACATTGTTTAATTCCCTTTTTAATTTGATAGATTAATATATAATTAATGAATAACTGTGGAGAAGTCTAGAATGATGAGACTTCAGAACAGGCAAGTATCAAAGGTTTTTTAAACCAAATCTATTTTGTATTTTCAAGGCTCCATAGCTCAGTGGCAGAGCGCGTCTCTCATAAGGACGAGGTCCCGAGCTCAATCCTCGGTGGAGCCATATTCTATCCAAAAGTTTATAATTAAATTTATAAATAATATTTAGTCTCAAAAATCATGTATTTACCTTATAATTCAAGAAGACAAGAGTGGGAAAACCGAAAACAATCAGGTCCTGACAGTGATTCAGAAATGGTTCTAAATTATATACAACGTAAATTTCCAGATGCAAAAGATTTTTTAGATTTAGGGATGTGTAATGCAGGCCTTGTTAAAAAGTTAAGAGAATTAGGAAAGAATGCAATAGGGATTGATTTAAGAGTTCGAACTTGTGATGAATTGGTTGTTGCAGATGCAAGAAATCTTCCTTTTAAAGATAAAAGTTTTGATATAGTTACTGAAATTATGTTATTAGCTGATATGGATGACTTTCAATCTCTTCCTTTAACTGAACTTAAAAAAGTCATTTTAGAAACAAGAAGAGTTCTAAGAACAGGCGGAGTTTTTATTACTATGCCTTATGCACATTTATCTAGAACATACTTTAATAAAATTCTTTTTGAAGATTTAGATGTGTGGGGAGTTTATCAGAAGTAATTATTCTTCTTTTATACTTTTAACTTCATAATACCATATTTCAGAATCTTTCCAGTCATTTTTATCTAAACCTGCTTTTCTTGAAAGATTCTCAAGAAATTCTGTTTTATCTGGAATCTCCTTCCAAACTTGAGGAAGAAAAGTGGAAGAATAAAACCCTTTTTTAAGAATAATTCCCATTTTCTTATCCATTTTCTTAAGCAGATCATTATAATCTCTAAAATATATTTTTTTAGGAGCAGAAAGAACAGATATTTCTATTTTTATGTTGTTTAATTCAGAAGAGGAAAGAGGCAGGAACCTAGGGTCTCTGAAAGCAGCGCTTATGGAATTATCAACAATATCTTTCCAAAGTTCCTGATGAGGATTTAGGCTTCCAATGCAACCTCTCAGTTCACCATCTTCAGTTAGAGTAATGAAACATGCTTTTTTTTCAGAATATTTTCTCTTTATATCTTTAGAAATGTCTAATTTTTCTCTATTAAATTGAGATTTTAAAGTATTCCTTGCTAACTCTAAAAGCAGACTATTTTTTTTATTTTTTTCTTGCATTTTTCTGTTCTTTAGAAAGAAGAGTCCTTATACTTTCCCCATCTTATTTTTTTCCATATTCTTTCATGAAGAAAAAATAAAGGAATTTTAATAAGTGTGAGAATAAAACTAAACTTAATCGAAGCGCTTAAATCTCCATAAACAATGTAAACTGCAGCAATAATAATTAAAAAAGATATGAATTCCCAGATAAATCCCTTTATAAAACTTCTTAATAATGTTGATGCCATTTTAAATCTCTTTTTATACTAAACAATAAGAAACAATTAATATTTAAAGATTGTTTTTAGAGTGATAATTCACATAAACATCACAATCATTACAAACGGACTCGTTGCAATCTCTGCAAATGTCATTCATCCATCCCATAAGCTCATTATCAGTTCTTGGAATCAGCCTATAACATCGCGAAAAATCACTCATTGGATTTGAATCCTCATGAAAACAATCTGTTTGATAAAAGCAACAATATCCCTTATCAAAATCTTCACAACTTCTTCTTTTCAAAATTTTTAATGTCAGGAATTAAACCACATCATTTATGATGTGGATTCAATTTTGAGGCTTTAATTCCTGAGCATCCTAAAAACAAGTGCCTGCCACAAACCACCCCTTTTAAGGTGTGGTGGCACATTGTTTTTTTGATTTTAATTCTATTGTCATTTCATACATTCCCCAGATAAACATATTTTAAATATTTTTTCCCAATTTTATAAGCTTTTTCAAGAGTTTCTTTATGAGTAATTTCCTTATTCAGCATTTTATAATTAGGAAAGAACCTGGAAATATGCCAAGGAATGTTGATGTCAACAGAAGCAATAAACTTTGCAATTTTTTCAAGTTCTTCGGATGAATCGTTTAAACCAGGAATAATCAAAGTAGTTATTTCTACATGAATCCTTTTTTTATGCACTAATCTTATTGTTTCTAAAATGGGAGCTAGTTTTGCTCTGCAAAAATTTGAATAAGTTTTTTCATTAAAGCTTTTTAAATCAATATTTATTGCATCAATAAATCCTGCAATTTTTTCAAGTGACTCTTTATTAATAAACCCATTTGTTACTAAAATATTTTTCAATCCTTTTTTCTTAGCTATTTTAGCAACATCAAAAACATATTCATAGGAAATTAATGGTTCACTATAAGTATATGAAATTGAAGGACATCCTGATTTTAAAACATGTTTAATTAAATCTTCTGGAGAAACATAATCTCTATCAAACTCCTCTGCATTTTTTTGAGATAAATTCCAGTTCTGACACCAGCCACAAGAAAGATTGCATCCAGCCATTCCTATTGAAAAACTAAAGGTTTTTGGTAAAAAATGATAAAGAGGTTTTTTCTCAATAGGATCTATATTAATAGAAACAGGTTTTCCATAAGAAAGAGAATACAGTTTTCCATTATTGTTCTTCCTTATTCTACATTTTCCAATCTCATTAATATTTAAAACACAAAAATGCGGGCATAATTTACATTGAACAACTTTGTCCTTAAGTTTATTGTAAAATTGAGCTTCTTTTAACATATATAATTAATTATATTAAAGTTAATAAAATTTGTTACAAGTATAATTACATGTTAGAAATTCATAAAACGAGAATATTTATTGCAATAATTGCCGCTACTATTGCAATAGACTTTGCGATACTTACTTATATTTTTCAACAACACGCATCTATCTTGCTAACAATTGAAGTGATATTGTTACCATCAATCTATATAATTAGAAACTATTATACAGAAGAATTAATTAAAAGAGATTATAAAGAAACAACAGCTTTAATTCAACAGGATGCAACAAAATTAAAAGATAGATATTTAAAACTAAAATACTTAAATAAAACAATTAACAATGAAAAAGAGAAAGAAAAAAAAATCATAAAGCCAAAGAATCTGAAGAAAAAGTTGAAGAATATGACAGGATAATAAAAGCGTTAAATAAATTAAGGCGAATGATATAATCCATGCACAATAATATTTTTTAATTTTAGGGTACTATTACAAATCACTTTTTCTCAAAACATCCTTCTTAATCTTCTTACAAAAGATTTCCGGTCCCTATGTCTTGCTCTTCTTATCATCTCATTTACTCCAACTCCAACAATAGCTCCAACAGCTGCTGCAATGACAACTGAAGTCAATGGATGCTCTCTAACAACTTCTCTTGAACTTTCAGTTGCATTTTCAAATTTTTCTCCAGCAAGTTCATAAGACCTTTTAGCTCTGTTTCTTAATCTTCTTCCAAAATTATCCTCTTTTTCTGGCATTTTTCCCCTCCTTTTTAGTTTATTATTTTATTAATTTAATTAATATCCCAATAATCAATATGATAACTCCAATTATTAAAAATGAAAGAGTTTTATCAAATCCTAAATATTCAACTAAAAAGAAAATTAGAGCAATTGAAAGGAAACCTATAGCCATTAAAATAAAAGACAATCCAATAAATTCTCTAAATATTTGTTTTTTAAAGCGGTTTAGCCTTCTTGAAACAACTTCATTTATATCCTCTCCAACATCTCTGACTAAGTCCCTGAAACCCTGCTTTAAAATGTCTTTGATATAATTAATTACACTCATTTTTAACTCAAAAGTTACTCTAATTTTTAAACATGAATATTCTCAAAAATATAGTATTAAATATAATGATTATTTTATTAATATATAAGATTAAGAGATGGTGTATGATTGGGTTTTAGAATTAATTGTCTCTCTAAATCTTCTCTTGCTCTCCACAACCTGTCCTTTATAACATTATTAAAAAGTCTCGAATCATGTTAATTAAATTAAACCAATAACTTTTTATCTTTAGATTAATTATCTTTTTTATGTGGTATCCATTAAACAAACAGGAATTAGAAAGCTTCATAGATAAATCCTTCAAGCAAAAAGCAAATATCAAACCTAAAAAAATTCATGGGCTAATAGTTCCTCATGCAGGATACGAATATTCAGGTATGATTGCAGGAAAAGCCATTTCCCTATTAAGAAATAAAAAAATAAAAAAAGCTGTAGTAATAGGACCGAGCCATTATCAATCATTCAACAATACATCAACAACAAATAAAAAATATTTTGAAACACCTTTAGGAAAAATATTGACATTTAATACTGATTTTATTCAAGGAGATATAACTAACGAACATTCAATAAACAACCAAATTCCCTTTCTTCAAAAATTAGGAATAAAAGAAATAATGCCATTAATGATAGGAGAAATCACAGATAAACAAGCACAAGAGATAGCAAAAAAGATATTTAAAATTCCTGCAATTTACATATTTTCAACAGACCTCTCTCATTTCTATGATTATGAAAAAGCAGTTAAAACAGACCAAAACACAATTAAAATATTAGAAAATTTAGATTTTAATAATTTCAGGTATGTTGATGCCTGCGGTTATTTTCCATTGTTAATAATGATGCATTTATGCAAAATAAAGAAGACTTCTCCAAGATTAATTGAATATAAAAATTCCGGAGATATTACTGGAGGCAAATCCAGTGTTGTCGGATATTGCAGTATGCGGTTTTAATAATTCATATTCGCTTAATAATTGTAGTCCTAAACCCTATGTGGATCAATTCCAATATCATATTTCCTGTTAAAAAACCTGGCTAAAATTAAATCAGAATTCAGTGAATTAACAGAAGTTCCAACGCATTTATTTTCTCCTATTGGCTGAAATGTAACATATAACCTTAGTTTGACATTTGTCAAACTAAATTCGTCTATAAACTAATTTGACAGTTGCACAATTTTTCATTAAAACTCTAGGTATCTGTTTGTTTTT
>JAGVWU010000040.1 GCA_018304145.1 Candidatus Pacearchaeota archaeon
GTTTTACAGAATAGTAATTTTCAAACAGTGAGAGAGGCTATGGATAGAATTTCAAACTATTTTGAAAAGGAGGGATGTATTATGACGTAGTGTAGTTAACATTACTTTTCCAACAAAAGCTCTTACAAACATTCTTTCTATCCATTGATACTTTTCTTTTACACAAGTTTCATAATATTTATGAGGTGCTGAACAAAAAAAGACATCATGCCCTCTATTAATAATTTCTGCAACAGATTCTAAACTGCCTGGAACAGGTGGAATTGATAATTGAAAATCAGAAGAATATAAAACAAACTGAACCAGCTTAAGAGCCTCTGGAGAATATGCGTCTTTAATATCAAATTGAGTTCTGGGCTTTTGAAATTCAGGATTTTTAGGATATCTGTCTTGGAGAGCTCTAAGGAGATATGTGCTCGTATCTGCCATAACATCGTCCATATCTAATAAAACTATCATGAGGTGATTCAAGAAGAAAAGTGTTTATAAATATTATTGCATAAAGAATTCTACAACTGCCAGCTTAGATATTTTGAAGCATCCTTATCAATATATTTTTCTTGAACTTTTTCTTTTCCAGTATACTTGATTTCCCAAATTTTTATAGGCCCTTGAACTCCTTGGAAATAAACAAAATCCGGAAGATTCATACCTTGGCCGTTTAAACTATCTACTATCAAACTTTGTTCTGTATGTGCTATTTTAAAATTAGGGAATTTATTAAATGGATCATTTAAAAGGTACTTTTGTGCAAAGAATCCTCTCATTAATCTAGGGGAAAGGAACATTGCAGCTCCAATGGTATTTTGTCTTACCCCTTGCCCCTCTTGAATTATTTGCGGAAAAATATAAGCACAACCCTCTATTCCAGATTTGAAGTCAATAAATTTTCCTTCAATATACAAATATCTCAGATTAACTTTTTGTTGTTTGCCTTGATAAATCATTATCACATAAGGTTGTCCAAATTTAGTTTGATTTCCAATAATTTCTTTAGGAAGGATTATTGCTCCAACACCTGCTCTCTGCCCGGGAAAAAATATTTCTTTATCTCCTTCTTTGATTGTTAAATCCTCATCCAAAGCAACACCTCCAGTATAAACAAAAAGCGTTTGATTATTTGTCTCCTGAGTCTGCTTTTCATCCAGAGAATAAGTCCCTATCCAGGAATATCTGTCATAATTTTCATTGCTTCCGATGCTTGCAAAAGCTCCATACTTTCCTATGTCTGTAGAATCAATCAGCAGGTAGGTAGCATTATGATTATACAAAAATTCTAATGAATCTGCCTGATTATCGCCTGTTAAAACTAATCTTCCTGTTAAATAATTCCAATAAACTATTGCATTTCCGCCATCAGTTACAGTAGCTCTATTTCCAATACTCTGAACCCAATATCCATAATCCCACCAGTGTGCAAAAACAGCATCAGCAGGAGTTTCCTCTCTGACCCATTGCATTGCTTTTTGCCATTGCTGATTATAGTAAGAAGGAATAAAATTATAGGATTCTGATTTTATTTGCTGATAGAATCCAGAAGTTACATTAGGTATTCCAAAAATTACAGCCAAGGAAAGCAAAATAACTAAAACAGCAAAACTCCATTTTATTATTCTAAAAGTTTCATCCTTGGATTTTCTAGCCCTTTCAATAGAATCCACTATCAAAAAACCTACAAAAATAGGAGCAACAGGAGCAAGAACCATTATTAATCTTACAGCGCCTCTTGCTGTAAATAGACATAAAACGAACAATGAAAACAATAATAAATACTCTATTTCTATTTCTTCAAAACTTCTATTTTTTTGCTTGTAGTATACATAATAATAATAAATAAAAAATCCGGCTAATAAAAATGCTGAACTATAATAAAATGTTTTGCTTATTAGATTTTCTCCATTGAATATACTAGAGCTTGAATATCTTGAAAAAATTAATCCAAGTAAGAAAAATAAATAAAGTCCAGTTATAATCCAATTTTCTTTTTTATTTAATTTATTCAGCATTTTCTTGAAAAGAACGACTGAACCAATAAAAAACAACCAGAATAAAACAGGAATATTTCTAATAAACGGTCCAAAGCTGGAACTCCATTCTTTGAAATCCGGCTGCCTATTTTCTGCAACAGTTGTGCTCCATCTTCCAGTTATAGGATGGAAGATTATCTGATGAATTGCTTTTATTTTATCTGTTATGAATGAAAATCCTCCCATTAATATCATTCCAGCTGAAATAGCTAACACAATTGTCAAAATCAAAGAAACTATCTGTTTTGGAATTTTTAGTTCATTTAATAATTTTAATTTTATTAAATTTGTTTCCCAAATGAGCAGATGAATTAAATTTGCAATTAATACTAAAAATGCCAATCCTGTGTCAATTGAGGTTAAACTCCCTATAATAGAATATTTATTTGAAAAAAATTGAGGAATAATAACAGAAAAAACAAACCAACAACCATAAGCAATTAATCTATTTTTATTAAATTTATTTAATAAGAAAGCAATAAAGGAAGAAAGGGCAATTGGAATATAGGCATAACTGACTCCTCCCCAAACCAAGGCCATTAAAGCAGTGGAAATTCCAGCTAAAACTCCAAAAATTATACTTAATTTTAATTTTTCAGACCTCCAGGATTTTAAAAATAAATAAAATGCAAAGAACATAAAAAAGAATGCAGCAGATTCTTTTTCAGGAATTCCAGCCACAGTTCTTGATAAAAAAACCGGACTAACAATCATAAAAAAAGTAGATATTAATGCAATAATATTAGCTTTTAATTTAGTCTCTTTTTCTTTCCTAATAAAAATTTCTCTAACAAATAAGAAAAAAACTATAATTGTTAAAGCAAACATCAAAACAGGAAAAATAACTCCCGCATACTCAATATTGGTATCTGCCTTGAATAATTTAGCTAGATGGTAAGTCCAGTCAATCATATAAGACAAAAGTTGAGTTTCTATAGAATTATCAAAACCCAATGGAAAATTTCTCATCATATCAAATTTAGGCAAAGAACCTTTTTCAACAACTTCCCTAGCATCTCTTAAAAATAGCCATGGATCTAAATCAGGCCCCAATGTCCATGTATTAGTTGTTATGTCCCACAAGCCAGGTTTTCCATTAAAAGCAGTTCCTGTCAAAAATTCACTAATAGTTGAGATTCTTCCAATATCATGATTCTGCATAGGTAAAGTTCTTATATAGACTCCTAAGATTAAAGCAATAATTAATACACCTAAAACCCAGATTTGTCTCTCTTTCAAGAAATTAACAAGTTTTTTCTTTCTTTCCTCTAGAGTTTTCTCAGATATCTTCTCTAATGTGTTTTTTGTCTCAATTTTTTCTTCAACCATGTTTAATTACTCTTAATAATTTTCTTGGCTTAAATCCTTGTTTAAAAGGATTTTTAAACATCAGAATTTCTTTATTAAATTCTGTGGCTTAAAAATCCTTAGCTAAGAGGATTTTTAAACTTAATGAATTAAAATATAATTATACAAAAGACTTTATTCATTCAATATATTGTTGATATCACTTAAAAGTTCTTCAGCAGATTTCTCTTTTTCCAAAGTATCTCTGCCGCAATAAGGGCATTCAGAAAGCTTATTTGTTTCACACCTGAATTTACAGTGCCTGCATATATATTTTACCATGTTGGAATTGGATACTCAGAACTCCAATTTCCAAGCATCCTAAAACAAATGTACATAACATTTGTTTTTTAATTTATCTTAATAAAAATAAAGAGCTTATAAATATTCTTATGGAATATAATAGCTTAAAAATTATGAAACTTTTTATTAATGATATCAGTGAATAAAGGAGCAGTGAAGCAAGTAATTGATTTATACAAAAATCTTAATACAACTCTTCTTTACATTTAAAACTATATTTGTTATGGCTATTTAATTTCTTATAATTTTAAATAAAATTTATGAAATAGAGATATATAATCTTTAAAAAGCCATATCTATTTTAAAATTAATGCAAATAACCCTTATTTCAACTGCAACTTTTCCTTCTGACCAGGGAATAAGAACCATATCTTCTGTTTTAAAGAAAGCAGGACATGAAGTTAAAATAATCTTTTTAGCTTATTCAGAAGATTATTCTAAATTTTATCCAGAGTCTGTATTAAACCAAATTCAAGATTTATCAAAAGACTCTGATTTAATAGGGATAAATTCCTTTGCTTCAACTGCTCCAAGAGCAATCCAAGTTATTGATAAACTAAAACAATTGAATAAGCCCATTGTCTGGGGAGGAATTCATGCAACAATAAGCCCTGAAAAATGCATTGAATACTGCGATATTGTTTGTGTTGGAGAAGGAGAGCAGGCAATAGTTGAGCTTGCAAAAGCAATTGAAAATAAAAGGACAATTAATAAGATAAAAAATCTATGGGTTAAAGATAGCAAAACCAGAAGAATAATAAAAAATCCTGTAAGAGACTTGATAGATGAATTAGATTCTCTTCCTTTTGTAGACTATGATATTCAAGACCATTATATTTTAAATAAAGGTAAATTAATAAAATTTAGAGAATCTGATTTGAACGGAGAAATATTCTTTTTAACAGGAAGGGGCTGTCCTTATGGATGTGATTACTGCAGCAATGATTTATTGAACAAATTATATGAAGGAAAAAGAAAAAAAATCTTAAGATGGCATTCACCTGAGTATATAATCGATTGTATTATTGATTTAAAAAAAAGATTTTCAAGCCTGAGTTATTTTGATATAAGGGATGATACTTTTTCCTGGAGAAGTTTGGAGCAGATAATGGAATTTTGCAGATTATACAAGGAAAAAGTTAATATGAGATTCAAATGCCTTGGAGATCCAAAAACCGTTTCAGATGAAAAAATAAGATTATTAGTAGAAGCAGGTTGCACTGACATAATAATAGGCATACAAGGAAGCGAGAGAGTCAATAAAGAAATTTATCATAGAAACCAGACTGACAATGATGTCTTAAATGCATCTAAAATAATAAATCAATATAAAGATAAATTAGCAGTCATGTACGACGTTATAACAACCAATCCTTATGAAAAACCAGAAGATATTATTAACTTAATAAGATTATTGCAAAAAATTCCAAAACCTTATTTCCTCTCAGTCAATAACCTGGTCTTTTTCACATCAACACCTTTGTATTGCAAAGCAAAAGCAGAAGGAATAATCCAAAAAGAAGAAGATTCAGCTGCTAATCTGAATTATTGGGACCGAAGCGCTCATATCCGATTAAAAAAGAAAAATATGTATCTTAATTTAATATTAAATTTAATGCGGGGCGTTATAACAGAATCAAGATATGGATTAATGCCAAATTTCTTAATAAATTACTTATTGGATGAAAAAAGAGTACAAAGAAACCTCAAAAATCAAATTCCTACTAAAATAGTTTTATCTTTTGTTTCAATAAGTGATACAATAAGGGAGAAAATCGCCAAATTGACGAATATTTTTCGCCGCCCCATCGCGATTTTGTTAAAGTAAGACCGACAGAAGAATGGCTGAGATTGAGAAATTCTGGCGGTAAGCACTCCATAAATTATAAAAAGTGGCACTTTGGGAAAGACGGTAAGAGTTATCATACTGATGAATACGAAACAAAGTTAGAAGATCTAAACCAGGTTAAAAAGATATTGGAAGTGCTTAATTTTAAACCGATTGTGACGGTTGATAAAATAAGAAAAACCTGGATATATAAAGATTATGAAATT
>JAGVWU010000041.1 GCA_018304145.1 Candidatus Pacearchaeota archaeon
AACTATTTTCTGCAACTCTCTATTTTCTTTAATGAAATTCCAAAGAATTTCAGGCATACTAAAAGTTAAATGCCGATGAGGTATTTTTGGAATAATCTTCTCAGATAAAATTTCAGCCCTTCTATCAGTATATCTTTTTGAACAGCATGAACAGATTCTTGAGTTGCATCCGAAAGGTATTTCTTCAAATCTATCACATTTTTTGCAATAACATTCAAAACATCCTCTTTCCTTTCCCTTGCAAGAAAGCATTTTCTCTACCTCTTTTGATTCTACTTCCCTAACAGGATTAACTTTCTTATAATCTTCCCAATGTTCCTGAAAGATAAGTTTGACTGAGAAATCTTTAAATTCTGCTACCTCTCTTAATGATTGTATTGTATTCAACAATCAATACAATTGCTTGCCCTTAAAAAAGGCAAGCTTTTTTATATAGATTATATACTATAAATTATTTGTTTTTCAAAACAATCCCTCTATAATCTTTAATTTCTTTTTCTGTAAGATTTGAGACAAGTTCATCAAATTGGGATACAAATAATTTTGCATCACTTAACATTTCTTTGATTTTATCTTCTTGGTCAACTTTCATATAATATTGAGCATCCAATCTTTTATCTTTATGTTTATTAATTGTTTTTGTTTTTCCTTCACCTAATAATAAAGTTACTGCTAAAATCGAACAAGCATGATTTTCACATTTTATTCCGATTCTTTGAAGAAATGAATAAAGTGCATAATATTCAGAATAATATATTGCAACAGTAGCCCAAAGAAAATCTTTATCATTCAAATCTTTTTCAGCCCTAAGCAATGATGATTTTGCCTGTTCAAGATAGGATTTTGATAATATTTCATTGGGTTCAACTATCTTTAAGCCATCTTTTAACTTAAAACACCATGTTAGCTTTTTATTTTCCATTATGTTCCCAAATTATATTTACATATGAAGAGGGGCTATTTAAAATTATATGGTTTTCTTCTATTTCTTTGATTATTGTTTCTTTCTCAATTAAAGCTTTTTTAAAAGAATCTTCTGATAAATTAATTTGATGAATCTTATAGGGCAAAAGATGATAAGGAAATTTTTGTTCTTCTTTTGAAAGCACTAATAAGTCTAAATCAGAATTTTTATCTACGTTGAATTTTGCAAAACTTCCAAAAATAATAATGAGGATATTTGAGTGGATTGATTTTAAGAAAGTCTTGAACTCCTGATAATGGTCTAAAAAATTATCTAGTTTAAATATTTCCGCTTGTAGTAAATAAGATTTTGTCTGGATATTGTCTAAATTAAGAGAAAAATATTTGTTTTTCCCATCAATTTTACTTTTTAGTATTTTTTCTTTTTCTAAATTAATGAGGATATTCTGGCAAGTTTTAAGAGGTAGTTTTGTAAGCTTGGCTATCTCCCTTAAATAAAATTCAGTTTTGTAATTACTTGTATAAAGAGCAATTACTTCTAATTCTTTGTTTCTTTTTTGATACATAAGTATACTATTTGATACAATTATTTATAAATCTTTCTTATCTTTATAGTAACTAATTAGTAGTAAATATCAAAAGATTTATATACTAAAAAATCCTAATTTACATATGGAATCTATATACGATAGATACGGTTTAGAGTTATGGGAAAAATTTGTAGCTGGTGCTGGTAGTTTTAATACTGAACAACTAAAATTACTGTCTGATGCCTTTAAAGATTCAACAAAAGTATTAGATTTAGGAATCGGTCTTGGAAATTTAGCAAAAATATTAGTTAGTCAAGGTAAAATAGTGTATGGTGTTGATATAAGGCGAGATAGTTTAGATTATGCACAAAGGAAAGTTGGGTCAGAAGATCTTGGCAAATTAGTTTTAGTGGAAAGAGATGTTAGAGATTTAAATTTTAACAATGAATTTGATGGTGCTTCTATTGTATCAAATGTCGCAGATTTTGGTGATTTAAATCCAGTTTTTTCAGGTGTTTATAGGGCTTTACAAAATAATGGATATTTTGCCATGACTGGTGTTGAAAGTAGTCAGTTGGAAAGGATGAATGAACTTAGAAGGAATGAAACTGAATTAGCTATTCAGGAAGGTAGATTATTTTTTACTCCAGATGAAGTTAAGAAATTGCAAAAAGAAGGAAAAAATTTGGAAAAAATGAAAGAGGGTCTATCAAAAGTAATTGATTCTTCTGAAAGAACTACAGATGCCTTAATAAGAAATGGGTTTAGAGTTTTAAGAAAACAAGGATTTTATCATGATACTTGCTATTTTGTTTTAGCTCAGAAGTAATTAAAATTCAAATTTTGTTATATTGCTATATATTTGTTTCTAGCGAGTATCCTATGATACAAGCTAAGATAAAATGTGTTTAAAAGTTTGGTCAAAAAACATATCTACTTTGTGTAAACGAGTATAACATAAAGGATATACTTTGTAATTAGAAATTATTAGAGAAAGAATATTAATTTTCTCTAAGATTAGAACATAAATCTTTTATTACTTGGCTTTCAAAAACAATTTCCCCTTTTAATACTCTAGGCAATAATATTTCAGCTTCTTCAAATGTTAAGACTCCCTTCCTTAAAGCATTTTCTATAGTGTTTCTGGCACTATAAGATTTTGCATATTCTCCTTTTTGAGCATATTGATGAACTAGATGATTAAATTTGTCCAAATTAATATCTGATTGAGTTGGAACAAATGGAAATTCTCTTTTTAATGGATTAAAATCCATTAAAACTAATCTTTCATGTAAGTCTCTAAATCTTCTGTCTCCACTATCAAACCCTTTTAATTTTAATAATATTGGTAAATGCTGATATCCTAATATTCTTTGACCTTTATCACAAACTTCCATACCCATCCTTTCATAACATCTAGTGAAATACCTATCAGGACATACACTAAAAACAGCTTCCCCTATTCTTTGTGATTTTAATATTAAAAGTCTTTCCGTTTTTGGATCTAAATCTCTAGACATTCCCGATAAATCATTCATATTAAAACAAAAATCCTGATGTTCTTGTTTTAAAGCTCTTAATATATTTCCTGTCAATTGTTTGAAAGGAGACAAAACATAAGCTAAAAAGCCTTTCTTATAACTTTCTTCAAAAAGAGGCAATGTTGCTTCCTCAGTCCAAAGTTTTTGAAATGAAACATCTTTTCTTTCATCTGTCTGAACTTGAAAATCAGAAAACAGTTCTCTTAGTTGTGCCTCCATAGATTTTAAAGAATCAAGACAATTTCTATAATGAGTTTCTGGATTTCTAGATTGTCTATAATCTTGGTAAGAATATCCCCAATATTTGCTCAATCCAAATTTTCTTTCAGCTTCATAATCAAATTGTCCAAGTCTCTTGTTTCTAGTTATCAATCTACCATTAACTAATTTTGGTGTTAATTCTCTGATTCTGTCTGTTAATAATGTTTCCATTTTAATTTTCTCAGAACTAACTGAGATGATTTTTATATTATCACCTCAAAATATATATTAGATTGACTATTTTTAAGCTTTTCTGATACTCTATTTTTATCCCAAAAATTATATTGAGAAATAATATCCTTTTTGATATACTTTGTGTAAACAAGTAGTTTTATTTTCCTAATCTATTCCAAGCTCTCAAGCTTGGCCTAACTTTCATGTTTCTGCTCTTTTTTCTTAGCCCTCTGCTCTTTTTTGCAGCACTTGTTAATCCTCTATAAACTCTGTTTCTATTTGTTGGATTGCAAATCCAATTTATAGTTCTGTCGTTTATTATTTCTGGTTTGGAATAATCCACTAAAATAACTTCAAAAAAATAATATTTTCCATCTTTTCCAACCGGATAGCTGTTAAGGACTTCAAGATTATTAAAATATTTTTGAGCTCTTTGTTCAGCAATCCATCTGTAATTCATTTTGAGAACAAGCCTTATTGTATGCTTTTTTGGCTTTCTTGCCTTATTGGTTCTTTCTCTTTGTTTTCCACCTCTTTTGATTCTTACTCTTGCCATAACAAAACCTTTTTTTGCCTTGTAACCAAGGGTTCTTGCTTTGTCTAATCTTGTTGGTTTTTCAATTTTAAAGACAGCTGGTTCAGAACGCCATTTAGTCATAAGTTCTCTTAGTCTTATTTCGTTTGGATTTTTCCATGCTTGTTTTATATGATAATATAGTCCTTGTGTCATATTCGTATGATTTCATTAAAGAAAAATGGTTTAAAAAGCTTTGGAAATTGAATCAAAAACACTAAAAATTATAAATATGAGGTAAGATTAATTATGATGGAAGACTTAGAAGATATTGCAAAAAAAGAAATTTCGTTTTATGATGAAAATAGAAGACAGCCCTCTGATGAAGGATGCTTTATTTATGGAACTTTATTTGTAATGTTTGCAAGTGGAGCAACAATGTTGTATCATGTTTATCAGAATCAGATTGACTCTTTGATACAATATTTTTTGAAATAATATAGAATAGGCTG
Source organism: Candidatus Pacearchaeota archaeon (assembly GCA_018304145.1). Taxonomy (GTDB): domain Archaea; phylum Nanobdellota; class Nanobdellia; order Pacearchaeales; family GW2011-AR1; genus ARS1285. The sequence goes on from JAGVWU010000041.1 coordinate 4,457, forward strand.
CCAAGCGCTCAACAATTTCCTTAGAAATTCTTGGCGACCATTCGCACTTACATGCTCAGGTATTTGAAAAATCTTGGCAAAATTAAATGAGGCTGCCAAGATTTGAACTTGGGACCCCTGCCTTATCAGAGCAGTGCTCTAACCGGGCTGAGCTACAGCCTCATTTATAGTTAGATAATATAGTTAAGAAATAGCTTATTTAAAGGTTTTTCTCAAAAGAAAATCACTGCCCTAAAAATTCAACACTGAGATTACCATCTGACAACTTGTAGCCTAAAACAGGAAGTTTTATATTCAAAGTTTTGGAATAAACCTTGTCTTCTGCAAGAGCCTTTATTTCAACTGAGTTTTCTAGTTTATTTATTATTATATCTTCTATATTTCTGACACCCGGAACATTTAATTCATAAATAATTTTTCCAGACATTCTTTTTAGTTTTGAAGAAGGTTCTTCTCTTGGAAGTCTGGAAATTTGTTTTAATCTGTCTTCAGAGATTATATTCTTAGGTTTTTTTATAAGAGGTTTAATTTGTTTATTGCTGAAATTATCTGGCAGAACCCTTTTTCCATTTACAAAAAACTGGATATGCATGCTGTTTGGAATAGTCACTGGCTGATTTATAAAATCATTGGGCAAATTTTTCATTTGTTTTTCCAAAACTTTAAATGCAGTTTCAAACATCTTTTCTATAAAAGAATTTCCCGTATTAAATAAAGGCTCTTCAATAATATCATTTTTACCTAATAATCCGAAATCTTCTTTGTCATATTTTGATTTTTGATTAAGTCCGCAAACAGGGCAGAAGTCAAAATTTTTATTTATTTTCTCTCCACATTTCACACATTTTTTTTTAAACATATTTTTTTAAAGTAAAAATTGATTTAAATATCTTTTGGATGATTTTTTTAATTCATTTCCGGTGAAAATTAATTGATAAATAGGATAATTTATTAATTTTTATAGCCGATGTAAATGAGATATTAGAGAAATAATATATTTAGTATTCATTTTATACCCTTAGTTTGACATTTGTCAAACTAAATTCGTCTATAAACTAATTTGACAGTTGCACAATTTTTCATTAAAACTCTAGGTATCTGTTTGTTTTTTAGCT
>JAGVWU010000060.1 GCA_018304145.1 Candidatus Pacearchaeota archaeon
AGCCAGAAGCAATTGCTGGCTTATTCTTGAGGTTAATTGAAAAATGAGTAATAGAAATTATAGAGTAAGTACCCCATGCAAGAATAACCGTATACTACAGAAACTAAATCTAAGCAGCTGTTCTTTCTGAATAATAAGGAGAATTATTTAATCTCCTAAAAACTTCTCTTTGTTTTCCATCATTTAATTCTTGAAATCCGTTTTTTAAAAGTAATCTATAACAGCTTGTAGAAGGCTCATGAACATAAGCAATAGTTATTCCTTTTCCAACCATATCTTCTAAAACTCTTTTTAATACATAACTTCCAATTCCTATTTTTGTAAAAGCAGGATTTGGATCCTCTCCATGAGGAGCAAATATATCAATATCTAGAACTCTTTCATTCTCATCAACCTCTTTTTCTTAAAGCCTCATATAGCAAAGAACCTTCTCTAAAATCACCTAATTGAGTTTCTGACACAAGAACAAATCCTTCAACACCAGTTAATTTATTCAAAACATTATAAAAATGTTTAGACTCCTGTCTAATTTCAACAATTTCACTAGGATTTTGTATATATTGGTTTATCATTTTAAAAAGTGTCAAATTATCAGAAAGATTCTCTTTTTAAGCTTTTTGAATTAGAAAACTCATCTAATTTTTCTTGCCAATTGCCTTGTGAAACCGCATTTTCCACATCTCAAGAAAGTTAAGCTGTCCTCATCACTTATGTAAGGCTGTCTTTCAATCACCTCTGCCTTGCCATAACCGCATTTTTCGCACCTGAAATCATAAGTAGCATTGATATTTTTATCTTTTACAATGCCTTCCTTTATTATATGTTTCTTTGGCATTTTTTCATCTGAAATTAAATCCGGAAATTTTTCTATATATTTGCAACTAACACACTCAAAAGTATTACCATCTCCAACAGGCTTCATTATATTTTTACATTTCTTGCAGTATTTCATAATCAAAAAAAGAAAAATTAGTTTATAAATTACACGCCCGCACCGAGAATTGAACTCGGGACTCATCCGTGACAGGGATGTATTTTGCCACTAAACTATGCGGGCTGATTTGAGGTTGATAACTCCTTAAAATTATTGCTAATTACATTTTTAAAGTTTTACATTATTTTAAGAACTAATTTAAAGAGGGTCTAGGAATTCTTCCAGCCACATTTTCTCTTTGAATCTGTATTCCGAACCCTAATGAATTTGCAATTTCTATAACTTGAACAAGTTCCGGAATAGGGCATTTATCACAAGATGAACCAAAATTTGATTTATTATTTGTTCCTTTAGCAGAAACACTAAGAACCTTTTCTGCTAAACCTCCACATTCCGGACAATCAATGGTTTTTTCAGCATAACTAGATTGAATTTCTTCATAAGTTCTATCACATTTCTTGCAATGATACTCATAAATTGGCATGTATAATCCTAAAATAAACTTATTTAAAAATTTAATTGTTTTAAACTATAATTATATCAAATAACTTTAATAATCGGAAGTCGTTAGTTATTTGATTATTAGGAAATAACATAGCAAAATATACGGAAATTAATGTTATTTCCTATAACTCTTAAATCAGCACAAACCGTTCTCTGTTAACTTATCGGTTGGTGAATAGATAATTTATACCGAATAACTTTTAAAAAGATTTATAAGTATTACTATCATACTTTTATCAAGAGGCAGATAAAAAGGTTTTATATTCAACAAATCTCCATAAGTTGTTTGAGTTGATGTTGTTGCTGTAAAATTGCAAGGTTTAACCTACCATTTTGCCTCTTTTTCTTATATATTTCAATAGGTAGTTTTGTATAACAATATTTATAAATAAACAATTTCTAATAAAAATGCAATTTTACAGACTAAGTTTATTCTTAATCTGTTTAGAAAGCGAAACTAAACTAAGCTTTAGCTAAAAGGAGTGTGCTAAAGAGAGGAATACAATGCAAATAGCAAACAATAATCAAGTGGAAGATTGGGAGTTATCAGGTAAAGTAGAAAGTATAGATTATACAGGGAAAACTTTGGAATTGAAATATGCACTTAAATCAAAAGAAGCAATAAGTCAGTTTATTCTTAATAAACAAGATATAAAACTGAAAATAAAAAATATTAAATCTGAATTAAGGTTTAAAAAAATAATATGCAGATTTGATTTTGGTGAATATTCTATATCTGAACAAGAACAAAAAGACTTAGCAGATTTCCAAATGGATGTTTATGATGAAGTAACTATACAGATGATAGATGGAGAATTTGATATGTTTAAGGTTATTTTTGAATATGCCTTAAATAAGTCAAAAATTCCTATGTCTACTTTAATTGATATAAATCATCATCCAGATGACTTAATACAATATTGCAAATATTTTGTTGATATGAAACCTTCAAATACAAGGTGGATATATCATAAGATTGATAGCAATGTTCAGAGGTATAGAGCAATAACTGGAATTTTAAGTAAGGCAAGTATAGATTATTTCCTGACAGCGTGTAGATTAAGATGTAGTATAAAAAACTTTGAAAACATAGATGTATCAGTTATTGCAAGAGGATATTTTGGTTTCAAAGGTTGCTGTTTAGAATATGACCCAAATAAGAAAAATAGAAAAGGGAAAAAAGTAGGTTTTTCTCCAACTATGGATATTCTTAATTTAGAAACTTGCGAGTGGGAAAGAATCCCAAATAAAAACTACAGAAAAAACAGAGCAGGAAATTATTTAATACTTGATGATGCAGATACCACAACTAAAACACTTGAAAAAATACCAAAAATCAAAAATTTATTTGAACATCTGAAGAAATTGTAAAAGCAATAATCTTCTGCATTAATTTTTCATTTTCTTTTTTTATTTTTTTATCTATATTTTTAGTCATAATATCGCAGGTTGGTTTATTAAGACCCCTCATTAAGGCACATCTTCTTGATTTTTGCTTTTCTGTGCCTAAACATTTAGAACAGATTTTTTTCCTGTAATCTCTAGTTAGTTCAAAGTATTTAATCATAAGTCTTTTTTCTTCTGACAGCAAATCGTCTTTAGGAGAGGTAATAATTAAATCATCCATTTTATAACACTCCTAAATTTTGTTTTTATCTCTGCTAATTTGCATAGATATTTTACTTCTTGCTTAGGTTTGCCTGTTTGTTCTTCTCTATAAGCATGTATCCAATAAACATAATCTTCTCCATTAATAGTTTTAATTCTTGCAAATCCCATATTATTTAGGCATTACAATACCCTTAATGTTATAGGCATTACATATTATATAAATCTATTGTTTTTCAGAAAGTTGTATTAATTCTAACCATCTATTAGGAGTTTGAAATTTCAAAGAGGGTATAGCTAACTCAGAAGGAGTTTTGCCTTTTAGGGCTTCATGTGGCTTAACAAAATTATAAAAAATTTCTATACCTTTCATTAAAGCATAAGCACTTTCAACAGAGCTATGTAATCCTCTAAATCCTGTTGTTTGTTGTCTTACACTATTGTGCATCCTTTCAACCCAGATATTAAATCCTTCATTCTTACTTTGAGTTTTTACTCTATGTTCTACCTTGTATTTTCTTAAATGATTATCATATCCCCAATTTTGCTTTACTATATTTTCATAGGCAGTTAATCCATCAGTTTGAATTATCTTAACCTGTTCGCCTGTTTTATTTTTAATATTTAATAAAACTTTTTTGAGGTTATTCTTACTTCTATGTTTAACATAAGTAGAATTAATCATAAAACGAGTTTTTACATCAATTCCATCTATAAACCAATTCTTATCTATACCTTTGCTTCCTTTTTTATGACTCTTTCTTCTGTGATATTCCATTTCATCAACTTCTATGTAACTACCTGTATTTATTTTCAAATTGTCTGTAAAATTAGCAATTTTTAAGTTATATTTCTTAACCCATTTGTAAATAGAAACATTAGAACTATTGTGAGGGAAAAATGCTTTAAAGTGATTTTGCACTTCTCTTGTGCTTAAACCTCTATGAAATAAATCTAAGGCACAGGTTATTTTTTGAGGGCTATTTCTCATCTTAAAGAAAGGGTCATTAACAAATGTTTCAGAGCAAGATTTACAGCAGTATCTTTGGATTTTGCCTCTATTATCTGTCTTTCGCTTTCCCCATTTAATTACTTCTTTGCTCTTACACTTTGGGCATATTATTTTGTTTATCATCTTTATATTACTTTATTTAGTATAACTATATAAGGTAATACTACTATATAAATGTTTCGTATTGAAAGTAACTACTTATAAAGTATAACTATAAATAGTAATATTTATAAAGGTTAATACCTTATATTTTGTATGCCAGAAATAGAAATTTGTATGAAGGGGTATAAATGCAATAATTGTAGTAATGAATGGTTGCCTCGTTCCACGAAGGAAAGACCATTAATTTGCCCAAAATGTAAATCTGCAAGATGGGATAAAGAACCAAGAAAGAAAAAGAAATAAATTTAAGTAATAAAATTTATATGTTAAAATGGAAATAAAAATAAATAATGAAACCTACCAAATAAAATCTGGAAAAGAAGAAGAGGTTAGAAGTCTTTTTTCTCCCTACAAGAAAGAATCTAATATTGAGGAGTTATATGAAATTGATTTAGCTAGAATAATTATTGAGGGTTTCCTTTTTAGAATATCTGAAAAAATCTTTATGGAAAATATATATCCCAGTCTAAAAGATTTAACTCAAGAAACATTAAAAAAATTTAAAACAGCAAGGTGGGTTTAATGGAAGAAAAACCAATAATCAAAGCGACAGGACAATATTATGGTGGACATATTTTGCATCCTTGCTCTAAAAATGGAGATTATGTAAATATAGAAGTTTTTCAAGATAAAATAATCTTTACTAAAATTGGTTTTTTAGGAAAAAAATGGTCGGTTGAAATTCCTATAAGTAAGATAATTTTCAAGGATATTTCATTAGGAATGGAAAAGTTAGCATCTACTTATGAAACAATATCTTCTGTTTATGCTTTAGGTGGTTTGGGACTAAAAGATAAAGCCAATATTTTAACAATACCTTACAAGGATGAAAAGGGTATAATACAAAAGCCAAGATTCTCTTTTAAAAACAAAATATTAGAAAAAATATCCAAATTCATTTATGATAAAATGCCTTCTAAGTAACCTATATTAAATAACAATCCAATAGTTTTAAGTAAATCATATTTTAGAGTTAATAGTAATCAAATAACACTTTAATTCAAAATTGTTAAAATTCTTTTTCAATATTTCTATTGTTTTTTCTAACATTTCTAAAGTAGAAAAATTAATTTCCCCACTTATTCCCTCAATCCTAAATTTGGTCTTATATCTTGAATTCGCCAGTTGCGAATTCAACAGTAGGTAGTCGGTCGTAAGTCGTTTGTAGTTAATATTTAATACTCTATTTCTTAGCGAATTTTAATTATTG
>JAGVWU010000061.1 GCA_018304145.1 Candidatus Pacearchaeota archaeon
GTTTGGTTCATATAATTCAAAACAAGAACCCTTACTTTTATTTTTCGGTTTTAGAATTATTATATTTTAGAGTCTACCCAACTGTCAAAGTGGGGTTATTAACCAATGATATGCTTTTTGATAATTCCGTAAATAGAAAATCAGCCTACTTTGGAGTGTTCAAAAATTTAGTTCAAAGAAGACCAAAAAAATGGATTTAGGAAATTATTACATTTTGAAAAGATGCGAAAAATTCGGTGGTTTATGTGTGCCATTAGTAGAAACTAAATCTGGGCTAATAAATGTGTCTTCACGGTTAAGAGATTTTTATGTTGGACAAGAAAGTATTGTAAAAGCACTTCAATCATGGGAATGTTTTGAAGCTCATGCCGAATGGATTGCAAGATTAAGAAAACTTTATATTGAAGATCAACAAAAACCTTTTTAAAGCACTATTGATAATGATAATTATTAATTAATAAGTTGTTAACAACTTCTAAGAGATTAATATTAAAGCAAAACAAACATCTAGGAAAATAAGATTTTCCTGTCTATCAAAATTTAAAAATCAAAGAAACATAAATTTTAATATGGCCAAGAAAGAAACACCATTCGAGAAAATCAAGAGATTGATTGCAAACCAAGCTCATATTAGAAACATCGCTACTTCTGCACATATACACCACGGAAAAACCGCGTTAACCGACAATTTATTGGCTGCTGCTGGAATGATGTCTGAAAAACTTGCAGGAGATTTAGAGGGAGGAATGGCAACCTGGCAGCATTCAGATGAACAGGAAAGATTATTGACTGTTGATGCTGCAAATGTTTCGATGGCACATGAGTTTGGAGGAAATGAGTATTTAATTAATTTAATTGATACTCCTGGACATGTTGATTTTTCAGGAAATGTTACAAGAGCAATGAGAGCCATTGACGGAACAATTGTTCTGGTTTGTGCTTCAGAAGGAATAATGCCTCAGACAGAAACTGTCATGAAACAAGCTTTGCGTGAAAGAGTAAAACCAATCCTTTTTATTAACAAAGTTGACAGGATGATAAAAGAATTGAAATTAACTCCTGAAGGAATGCAGGAAAGATTCATGAAAATAATAAATCATTTTAATTTATTGATTGAACAAATTGCAGAACCTCAATTCAGGGAAAAATGGAAAGTTAATGTTGCAGACGGAAGTGTTATTTTTGGAAGTGCAAGAGACAATTGGGCATTATCAGTTGGATTCATGAAAAAAAAAGGAGTTGGTTTTAAGGATGTTATTAGTTTATATGATGGAAGCATGAGTGAAGAAGAAAGAAAAAAATGGGTTTGGGATAAAGCACCATTATTTGAAGTTTTACTGGATGCTGTAGTTAAACATCTACCTTCTCCACTTGAAGCTCAAAAATATAGAGTTCCAAAAATATGGTCTGGAGATGTTGAAAGTGAATTTGGAAAAGGATTAATTAATTGTGATCCAAAAGCAGAACCTGCTTTTGTTATTACAAATACAATTATAGAAGGCAAATCTGGAAAAGAACTTAGTGCAGGAAGACTATTCTCAGGAACTTTAAGAGCTGGAATGGAGGTTTATTTAAATAATGACAAGAAAAAACAAAAAATCCAGCAAGTTTTAGTTTACAATGGAATAAAACCAGAGCAATTGGAAGAAGTTGGAGCTGGAAATGTCCTTGCAATTACTGGAATTATTTCAGCACCTGGAGAAACAGTTACATTAAACCCTCAAGAGCCATTTGAAAGTATTAAGCATATTTTTGACCCTGTTATTACAAAATCTATCACTGTTCCAAAGCCGCAGGATTTGCCAAAGTTAATTGAAGTTTTGAAAAAAGTTGCAAAAGAAGATCCAACTTTAAAAATTGAAATTAATGAAGAGACTGGAGAAAATCTTATGAGCGGAATGGGTGAATTGCATTTGGAGATTATTGAAAACAGAATCAAAACAGAGAAAGGAGTTGAAGTAAAAACTTCTGAGCCAATTGTTGTTTACAGAGAAACAGTTATGAAAAAAGGACAGACAGGAGAGGGAAAATCCCCAAACAAACATAATTATTTTTTCATTGAAGTTGAACCTTTAGAAGGTGCTGTTTATGAAGCAATCAAGAAAAGAGAACTTCCTGAAAGAAGATTCAAAAAAAGAGAAGAAGAAATCTGGAAAAAATTAAATGAGCTTGGAGTTCCTAATCTTGAAGCAAGGCAATATATTGAAATTTATAAAGAATGTGTTGTATTAAGCACTGTCAAGGGAGAAGTTCATATTGGAGAGGTTATTGAAATGATTATAGATGGAATTGAACAGGTTATTGATGCTGGAACTCTTGCAAGAGAGCCTTGCACCAAATTAAAGATTTCTATTGTTGATATGAAACTTCATGAAGATGCAATTCACAGGGGACCTGCACAGGTTTATCCTGCTGTAAGAGATTCTATAAGAATGTCAATTGGAACTGCAACTCCTGTTTTATTTGAGCCGGTTCAAACATTGCTCATGGAAGGGCCTTTGGAATTTATGGGAGAATTAACTAAATTAATTTCAGGCAGAAGAGGGCAGGTTATGAATATTGAACAGGGTGCAGGACATGTTATTATAAAGGTAAAAATGCCTGTTGCAGAGATGATTGGATTAGCAAGCGCAATAAGAAGTGCGACAGAAGGAAGAGGAACTTTCAGCATGGTTGACCAGGCATTTGAAAGAGTTCCGCCAAGCATACAACCTGCGGTTACTAAAAAAATTAGAGATAGAAAAGGAATGGCGGAGAATGAATAAAATTAAAAAATTCTAAAATGGTTGATATAACAATAAATCCAGATGATTTACCTTGGCAGACTATAAGAGAAATGCTATTTACTAAAAATCTTGCAACAGAAATTCTAGGAAAATTAAGGATTGATATTCATAAAGCAGAACCTAATGCAAAATTTCCTGAACATATTCATACAAATAATGAATGGGTGTATGTTTTAAAAGGGAGTATAATAGACCAGACTGGAGAATATCATGCAGGACAATTTTTTATTAATAAAAAAGATTCGAAGCATTATGTTCATGCAGGAGCAAATGGTTATGAAATATTGATTCTTTCTAATGGTGAATGGTTGCAGGAAGAAAAGAAATAACAAGATTTAAAAATCATAAATTTTTAACTTATTAACCTAAGGGAAAGAGAGTTCTGTGAGATAGCAAGCTCGTCTGTGGACGAGAATTCAATAAATCAAAATTATTTAATACAAAATGAGCTTAGGTTTAACATAAGGTTTTATAATAGAACTAAAGCAGTTGCAGATGCAAGTTCCAAAACAAATATTTTGCCTGATTCCTTTGTTTGACTTGACATTAGGTGGGTTAAAAAGATTAAAAGAATATGTAAAGAGTTTAAGTCCAGAAGAAGTTGAAGCAATAGGTTCTATTTCTTCAGGTGGCTCTGGAAAAAAAGCATTTCATAATGTTAGTTTAGAGAATTTACTGGAAGAGCTTGGTGCAAGTGAAATCAATAACCCAGATGTGAAATTAAGAATGGTTGATGGAGAATTGGTTTATGAATATGAATCTGATAAACTTGGGGAAGACTTTGCTCCTTCTGATAATGAAGAAAAACAAGGATTAATAAGAAACAGCAAAACTTTGTTAAGAAATATTTGCTGGGTTGATTCTGCTGTAAGAGATGTGTATGATATAGTATTAAATCATCAAAGAGAATATCTAACTACAAATGATCCAAGTAATTTGCAACCATTAAAATTTGAGAATATTGCAAATAAAATGGGAGTGTCTATTTCAACAGTCAGCAGGCTTATGAAAGGAAAATTTGTAAGAAGTTTAGATGGGCAGATTATGCCTTTGAAATCTTTAGTTCTGCAAGAAGATACAATAAACAGATTAAGGGCTTATGAGAAGATTGGTTCAATGATAAAGGATGGAAGTTATCCTGGTGATAATGAAGCTCTAAAACAAATCTATGAAAGAACTGGCGGAGATGATAATGCGGGGGTTCATTTAGCAAGAAGAACTCTTACAAAATATAGAGAATTAATAGAAGAAAAAATGTTCAAAGATGTTTATGGAATTGCTTTTTATGCTTTGAGTGCTGCTTTAAATGATAAAGTGAAACTGTGTGTGAGGGTTTGAGGATAGAATTATTTTTATAAATTTATTTTATTTCATCTTCATATATTGACTCATAATAATTCTTTTTATTTTTTTCATAGAGGAATTCTTAGATTTTTTAGGAGCATTACAAAAATCATTAACTATCTTCTGCGCATCTTTGTTATTTATTTCTTTTATCACATAAAAAATTTCATTATTTATTGAAAAAGTTTCAAAAGATAATCCAATTCTATTTAACATTAATTCAAACCATTTTCTTTTTGGAAAATTCATGGGTTTTCTTGTTATTGTTTTTGTTGCAAAGCTTGCGACTAAAAATTTTGATTTGTCCATTAAAATTTTAATTAACTCTTCGCTGGTTTTATGATTATCAATGTCTATTAAATCAATAATTTTCCAGAGGAAAATTATATCAACTGTTGGTAGCAATTTTGATATTTTTTCAAAATCTTGAACATTCAATATTTGCGCTTTTCCATTCAATCCTTTTGATTTCATTATATTAAAATATTCATTAAGAAATTTAATATCTTCCTCATCAATATCATAGCAATAGTAATCCAGATATTTTAAATGCATGAATGGAAAAGATAAAGGGTTTAAACCACAGCCCAAATCAATAATTGATTTGGGCTTGCATGTAATATTGAATATATTTTTGTAAATAATTTCATAATCTTCTATTCTTTCATTTGCTGAAACAAAAGTTTTAAGGACTTGTTTTATTATATTTAGGTTTTTTGGATTATTTTTTAATTCTTCTAAAAGTTTGTTTCTCTTGTTTTTCTTGCTTGAATAAGTTGAATATAACTTATGAAGATTTTTTCTTATATCTTTTATCATTGATTTGTTAATAGTTTCATTAGGATTCTTCTTTAGATATTTCCTGATTTCATCAAGAACAATTTCATCTACCAATGATGAATATTTTCTATTTGATTTTACTTTCTTAAGGATTTGAGGGATTTGGGATTCCATGAAATTATAAGAAATTGAATATATAAAAAATGTTGCAAAACTCTCTAATATTAATTAATGTCAAAATTTATATTAAAAACTCATAAATTCGTTTTTTTAAGTTTGTTGTTAATGTAAAGGTGTATGTATTATTTAGAGATAAATTAAATGAAAACTGAAGAACCGCTTCCTAATTCTATATGCTAACTAAACTAGAATA
>JAGVWU010000062.1 GCA_018304145.1 Candidatus Pacearchaeota archaeon
ACAAAAACCAGCTTTCAAGCTGGCTATAATTGCAAATGTCAAAAGAGTTTAGGGAATAGAATTAGCGAGAGCTATCTCGCTAGGTGGCGAATTCAAGTTTTAAGATTGTAAATTGAAAATCCTCACATCTAACAATGTCGAGTTGTATTAATATTAATAACAAAAATAGCGAGATTGTTAAGCAAGAGGAAACAATCGAGCATTATTATCTGGCCGAGTTAGGCGAGTGAAATGTTAAGATATTAGGTTTACTTAACACTATCAAACCCTCCATCCCTTTGCTTTTTGTTTCAGCCATTCCTGCCAAAGTGGAAAAACTCTTTCACTAACAGGCAAGCCGACCTCTTCTTGAATCTCTTTTGAAAATTCATGAAACATATTATTGCTTAAAGCATTAAATCCTGCTTCTAAAATTTCAGGCTTGTTTGTTTTATTGCTCACATCCACAATTTCCTGCTTGATTTTACTTCTTAGCAAAATATTATCATAAACAGCATCCCAGTTTCCAACCCATCCCTTGACACCTGCCGCAATTGTTTTAATAACTTCTGAATCTCCGTTTATCAATTCATCACTTGCTTCTAATTCATCTTTTTCAACATTATATTTCAGTAAATCAATAAAACCTTTTTCTTCTTCAGGGTCTCTAGTCCAGTGCTTTCTTATTTCAGCCAATTGAATTATTCTTTTCATAGACTTTAATCCATCAGAAGTCTTGACAGGATTGGCAACTAAAATACAGTCCGTTGCCTTAAAGGAAGTTACTGGAACCTGCAAATCATTGACAACTCTGTCAAAAACACCATAGGGTGAAGCTCCATGAATTGTTCCAGCAACAACATTTGCCAATGCACCAATTCTCATTGCTTCATAAAGTGCTTTTGCTTCCAAACTTCTAACTTCTCCAACTATCAATGAAGAATCTCCTAATCTCAAAGAAGTCCTTATTCCCTCATCAGCTCCAATTTCATTGCTTTCAGCCAATAAACTCCCCCTTACTTTCATTCTTAAAATATCAAAATTCAATTTTTTCAAGGAATCAACAGGAAGCTCTAAAGTATTATGCGCAATTATATTTTCACAAATGAAATTCTCATGCTCAGGAACTGAAATATCATAAACATATTCCTCATTTTCAACTTTTTTTATACTTTTAACTTTATCCCAAAAAATATCTGATTTAACGATTTTTCTTAAAGGATCAATAGGATTAGTTATCCCCTGAGGAACTAATTCAAGAAATTTTGAAAGTTGATTTCTTCCAATATGATTCTCTCGAGTTATATAATCCTGTTTATTAAACCTATTCCCTAAAATGTCATTTAATTCCTTTTTAACTTCAACAGATAATGGGATTATATCAGAAGTATCATGCGTAGATATTCTAGAACATAATTTTTCTAATTTTTCTTGTTTTGAATTAACTATAAATCCTACATTTTTAATAAAAGAGTTTATCATCTTAATTGAACCAATCCTACAAGGATAAGTTTTATCCTTAGCCCTTTGCTCAGATATTCTTAAAACAATATTAAATCTCAATAAAAGTGAGGTTATATCATCAACTAGTTCTTTTGAGCAACTAGAGAATACCACTTCTTTATCAGAAACACAACCATCTCCGCTAAAATATCCTTTTAAAAGCCATCCTATGCCTTCATCAGATAAATTATAAGCCCAGTCAGGAACTTTCTTAGTATAAGAATTTCCATTTAATAACAATATTTTCTGCATTATTTCTTTTAATAATGATGAATTTAACATCAAAGAAAAAGTGTCTGTATGCATTTTCACAGGAATACTAAATCGTTTAGCGACTCTTCTTACCACATCACGATTTTCCTCTTCAATAACAGAAATAATAATTGAATCCTTATCATAACATCCATCAGCCAACCATAATCCTATAAATTTTATAAAATCTTCATCAAAATTAAAATTTGTATCAATTGTTTTAGATGCTCCATAAGATTTTATTTTTAAATTCTCTTTTCTTATATTATCTTTAATTTTTTCAAATATTTTTGCGGGAAGAATTTTTTTAACAGTCCAATTTTGAATTACAGATTTATTATATCCTAAAGAATAAGCTAACTCGAACAATTCTTTTCTATGATTGTTTATAAATTCTCCAATACCATCTCCAACAATAAAAATTTGTTTATCTAATTTTTCTAAATTATCTAATAAATTAATCCCCTCTATTTTATTATCAAAAACTAATTTAGAAGGAATTGCTATAAAACCACCTTCTTTTATATTTTTTGATTTTATAGGCTTAAAGATATTTTTTTCATCTATTGTAAAAAGAGAATGGTCTTCAGTAACTTTTATTTTTTTACCTGAAGTGGTCATTACTTCATAAATTGATTTAGAAGTTTTATGCCTTATAAATTTACTAGGTGTAGCAAATATAATCTTACCTTTATTATCAACTGAAAAAATCTTGATATTATTAGAATTTAAGGATTTCTCTCTTCCATCACTATCTAAAAAACCATTATCATCAATCTCCTTATCAATTAACTTACCTATGGTTGTTTTTTCAAAATTCCCATTTTTATTAATAATCATTTTTGAATCTCCACAAACACTGTCCTCCAAAACAATAATCCTATACTTAGGCATTATCTCTAACATTAAAGCTCCGAGCATTGAAGTTTTTCCAGAACTTCTAGTTCCAGCAACAAGCAAAGTTCTGCTTCCATCAATTAAAAAACTAAACAAACCCGCTGCCAAACTATTTATCATCTTATTCTTGACAAATAAAGGCAGGGTCCAAGGTTCTTCTCTATGCCTTCTTATTGCATACGCCAAACCACTCGGAGATAAGGGTTCCTGAACAACAGCAATTCTCGCCCTTATATTTCCCAAACTTAAATCAGTGTCCAAAACAGGATTTGCCTCATCTAAAGGCCTTCCTGAAATCATCCTGAATTTTGCAGCCCATGAATCTGCATCTTCCTTGCTTGGAATAATATTAGTAATGCATTCATCGTACTGCGAATGTCTTAAAAAAACAGGATTAGCAGAAATAGGCGCATTTAAAACAATATCCTGAAGATTCTTATCCTGCAGTAAAATCTCTATCAAGCCAAAACCAATTGTATGTCTTACTAAAATGCTGGCTAATTTATTTAATTCATTATAATCCAATTGAATATTTTTACTCTCGCTTAAATCTCTCAACAAATCCCTAGAAACATTCAAAAAAACCTGCCTTACTTTTTCAGGATCAGTAAATTCCTTTGCTTTTGGCTGATGTTCTATTAAAACATTTCTTGCTAGATTTAATAATCCCTGCTTCTCTTCATTCAAAGAATATTCTGGAGCAATTAAATGATAAGAATATTTAGCATCTTCTTTTCTTTTTAAAATCGTAACACTGGATTTTTCATAACCGCTTCCTATCTCATACTGGTCAATTATTTCAGAATCTTCAGGAAGATTGGCAACCAATCTTGTAAAAGTGAAATTAGGAATAATATCTGGTCTGAAAAAATGATAATAAATGTCTCTTTTTCCTGAAACATAAGATGAAAAATAATTTTCAGCATCTCTAACAAGTTTTGTATTTTTAAGAAGAGATTGAAACCTTTCCAGCAATTTTATATAATTAACCTGGTCTATTTTAAGATTTTCAGGGGTATTTTCCAGATTATTTTTTTCTTTTTTTATTATTCTTTCTAATTCAATAAAACATCCAAGAGGATTTCTTTTTAATTCAATCAAAAGATTGCCCACATCTCTGTGTCTTTCAGCTAAATATTCAGTATTCATTATAGAAAGCTTGGAAGGAGCTAAAATTTTTTCCTGCCTGGTTAAATAAACATAAATATTGGCAATTTCTTGAAGCATAAAAGTTTCATTGCTTCCATAGGAATAGTTTCTCTGTTGAATAAAAACAATCCTAGAGATATTCGGGGCTTCAACAAGCACATCAATGGTTCTTGCCATAACCTCCCCATCTTCAGCAAGATTAGGAACATACGGAGCTCCCAAATAATTGATGTATATTACCTGCGTTCCTGCTTCTCTAGCAATTTCATAAGAATACAGCGGAGTATTTGATTTGAATAACATATTTCACCTTTTTATCTTATAAATAGAGAATAATAATATTAAAAAGTTATGTATGATTAGAGAATAAATACGAATTCCATTAGAGTATTAATAAAATTTTAATCTATATTCAAGGGTTATTTAACAAACTCAACATTATCCAAATTCTCAAATTCTTTATCGCCAGTTAAAAATTTAATTTTTAGTCTTATTGAAACAGCATATCCTATACAGTCCGTCATAGATCTTTTAGGATTTTGTTTTTTAATTTCAGATGCATTAATTATATCATCATTACCAAAATCAACAACATTTTCACTAAATTTTTCTAGAATTTCTTGGGCTTTTTCTTTCCCTTTTTCTTTTAAAATCCCATAATGTATTTCAAAGAGATTTAGTTTTGTAAGTACAGTCAAACTTTTCTTATATTCTTCATAATTCGAATTTCCTTCAAGCATTTCAAAAATAGCATAACTATCAAAGAAATAGGATTCATCTGCCATAGTTTATATCACACTCTTTTTTTAATTCTCTTACAATTTCTTTAACAGGCCTTTTAAATTTCATGCTTCCAAATAATTCTTCAAAAGGGGGTTTTTTAACAATTTTTAGAGTAACTTCAGTATTCTCTTTTAAATTTTCTTTTTGTATTACATTTAGAGGAATAACTACACCTAAAGAATTACCCCATTTTCTTGCTACTGATTTAAATGTCTGTTCCATATAATTATATAAATAATTATACTATTTAAAGGTTGTGTTCAGGAAAAAAATTAGATTCTGATTAAATCTCTTTTCTTGATAAAATGAAAGTAAATCTCTTTTCTTGATAAAATGAAAGCATATATTGAATCATCGGGTTGCGACTCTAATGTAGCTGATGCTAACCAGATTACTAAATATCTTAAAGCTAATAATGTAGAAATATTATCATGTCCAGAAGAGGCAGATTATTTTTTTCTTATGAGTTGTGGTTTTAACAATAAATCAATAATCCAATATTCAATTGTAGTATACGGTTATTCTTGCATGGGGTACTTACTCTATAATTTCTATTACTCATTTTTCAATTAACCTCAAGAATAAGCCAGCAATTGCTTCTGG
>JAGVWU010000013.1 GCA_018304145.1 Candidatus Pacearchaeota archaeon
TTTTACAGAATAGTAATTTTCAAACAGTGAGAGAGGCTATGGATAGAATTTCAAACTATTTTGAAAAGGAGGGATGTATTATGACGTAGTGTAATTAACTCATGAGTTAAATTTTTTTTAGCAACAGATACTGCTATTGTTAAAGGATTTGATGTAAGTTGAAAAACTGTATTTGCAATAAACGAATTATCTTTCCCATCATATGAGGAACTTACTGTATACATACCACTTGTCAATTTATGAAATATTTTTTTATTGATATCTATTTTATTAATTTCTATACCTAGCATTTTAGGCATGTCTTCTTCAACAATAGTATTATTTTTTAATGAAAAGTTCTTAATAATAAGATCTAAAACATTTTTTGATAAGAATGCAGGAAGTTTAGGACCGAGAGTTATATCTTTTATACCTGAATTTAACAAGGTTAACAAGATAAGTACTGCTTTTTGTTCATACCATGAAATATTAAAGACAATTGGAAGTTCATTTATATCATCCATCTGAAATGCATCTTTTAGTTTTAAAGCTACTTTTATCAGAGAATAACAATCATTGCATTGACCTGCATCAAGAATTCTTGGAATTCCTTCAATATATCCAAGATCAAGTTTATTGTATCTAAATTTAGCACAACCTGCAGTCAAGATAATCGTATCAGGGGGAAGATTTTTTGCAAACTTGGTATAGTAATCTCTTTCGCTTTGTCTGCCATCACATCCAGCCATAACAAAAAACTTTTTTATCTTTCCATCTTTAACAAGATTAATAACTTTATTAGCATTCATAAGTAAGAAATTATGTGCAAAACCAGAATTAACAAATCCTTCTTCTAATTGTTGAGGGGATTTACATTTTTTAGCATGCTCTATTATTTCTGAAAAATCTTTTATCCCCTTTTTTATAGAAATTTGTTTAAGTTCAGGAAAACCTACAATACCTGTAGTATAAATCTTATCTTTATAGCTTTCTTTAGGAGGCACAAGACAATTTGTAGTAAGAATAATAGGTCCATTAAATGATTCAAATTCATTAATTTGATGCCACCATGAACCACCATAATTTCCAACGAGATTTTTATATTTTTTAAAATAAGGATAAGCATTTGCTGGAAGCATTTCTCCATGAGTATAAACATCCACACCTTTATCTTGAGTTTGTTTAAGCAGCTCTTCTAAATCTGATAAGTCATGACCACTAATAAGTATTGAAGGATTATTTTTCACACCTATATTTATTTTTGTTGGTTCAGGATGGCCATATTTCTCAGTATTGGCTTTGTCAAGAAGCTCCATTACTTTAAATCCATACTCTCCGCATTTCATTAATAGGCTAACATAGTCCTTTAAATTAAGGGAAGGATCTTCGGAATCACATAATCCTTCTTCAATAAATTTAAAGATATTATCATCTTTGTATCCTAATACATATGCATGATAGGCATATGCAGACATCCCTTTAAGAGCATAAATTAGAGTCCATTTTAATGATCTTATATCTTCATTTTCTGTTGAAAGAATTCCAACTGACAAGGCTTTTTTCTCATAATCAGAAATAACGCAAGTTGCACATTCTGGAAGAGTGGCTTCAAACTCTTTAGACTCATGTTTTTTATATTCTTCAAAAAATTTTATTTTTAACGAGTCTCTTATTTTGATTGCTTCATCTATTTTAGAGATAAAATATTCTTTGTCAAAATTTGCATTAGTTATTGTTGCAAAAAGCCCTTTGATAATCATTAAATCTGATTTTTCGTCATTAATATTATATTTGCGAAGTGATTCTAAAAAAAAGCTTGCGCCTTTGAGCACATATATTAATAGATCTTGAAGATTGGCAACATCTGAACTTTTTCCGCACATACCTCTTCTTTCACAACTTATATTATTTGCTGTTTCTTGACATTGATAACAATACATAACCATTAATTCACCTTTAAGATACAGTTTAAATAGAGGTTTAAATATTAGTCAGTTTCAAAAAATATACTAGATATTTCTTGAAATTTTAACTTAGAAGATTAGAATTCACAATCTTTACAATCTCTCTCATCGCATTTTTCGTTCTTTTCCTTCCACTTTAAACTCCATTTTTTAATATTCTTTATAATATTTATAAAATCTTTTCCTGCTTCTGTTAGTTTATATTCTGATTTTATTGGAAATCTCTCTACATTAACTCTTTTTTCTATTAATTTTTCTCTTTCCAATTCTTTCAATCTTGCAGAAAGAATTTTAGGAGTTATATTATTAAGACTTTTTTTAACCTGCGAGAATCTCTTCCATTTTGACTTTCCTTTATATAACTCTAATAAAATTAGTAATGTCCATCTTTTACCTAAAAAATTTGCAACTTTTCTTATACTGCAATTTTCCTTCATAATATACATTTAGAAACTCTTAGATTTATAAAGATATTGTTTTTATACTTAGTATAAAAAAGATACTATTTAAAAAATGATAAATGTTGAACAAAGAACTGTTGAAAGAAAAGAAATTCCATTAAGAATCTGGGGTTCATTAAAAGGGTTAGAACCCAGGGTTGATTTTGTTATAGATAGAGAAGATAATAGGGAATTGATCCTTGCTATTGAAGAAGGGAGTCTGGAAACAATTACCAGGATTAATGGCACAAATGATATAAATTATAATGAAAGGATTTTAATTAACTATGAGTTGCACCAAATGAAGCCAAAAAAAGTTACAAGATATTCTGAAAGATCTTATGATGCTAAATTAAAAGCAATATATGATTGTTATAATCAAATGTTAGCTGGCGCAGAGACTTAAAATGAACAGAGATATCAAAAACCTTGACTTAAGAGAACTACAGCCATTTGAAAGGCATGAAAAAATATTTAGAATGCTTGAAGAACTAAAAGACCAAGAAATTCTAAGAATAACTAATGATCATGAACCAAAACCTCTTTTTTATATGCTTCAAGGAGAATATCCTGGTAAATTTAAATGGGAGTATGAAAAACAAGGCCCAAAAGACTGGATATTTAAAATAACAAAAATATCTCAAGACAATAAAAGAGAAAAAATAAAAGAAATGTTAAAAAATCTTCAAAAAGAGAATGTTTCCAATAAATTAAAAGAAGAAGCAAAAATTATGCTAAAGAATATTTCTCCAACAGAGCTGGCATTAATCGAACAAGAGATAATCAAAGAAGGTATAACAAGAAAAGAAATGAGAAAATTATGCGATATTCATTTAGAGATAATGAAAGAAGATTTTAAAAATAAAGATTTAAAGTTGAAACCAGGGCATCCAATTCATACTTTAATGGAAGAGCACAAAGAGATACTTGATTTTGTTGATAAATTAAAGATAACTGTAAAAAAACTTGAATCTGCAAAAGATTTTAAAGATGTAAAAATGGAAATTGAAATGTTGAGATTTGCTGCAAAACACTTGGTTGAGGCTGATAAACATCATCAAAGGGAGGAGGAAGTTTTGTTTCCTGAGATGGAAAAGTCAGGCATTATTGAACCTCCTGAAATTATGAGAGAAGAGCATAAGGATATAAAACCAAAAAAGAAAGAATTATATAAAATTATAGATGAATGTGAAAAATTATCTTATCAAGATTTTGTAAAAAAAGTTAAAGAAATTATTGAGTTTTTAATTAAAGAACTTCCTGACCATATCTACAAAGAGAATAATATACTATATCCTATGGCTGTTGAAGTCATTAAAGAAAAAAAGAGATGGGAAAAGATAAAAAAAGAATGCGATAAAATAGGATATTGTTGCTTCACTCCTAAGTGTTAAAATGTCAGATAAAAATCCAACAGATATATTAAGAAAAGAGCATGATATAGTTCTTAAAATACTGGATAGTTTGGAAAAAAATCTGCAAGCAAAAAATATAAATCAAGCAAAAAAGAGCATGATATTGTTAAAAAAAGAATTTAACAGGCACTCTTTAAATAAAGAAGAACAAGTACTTTTTCCTGAAATAGAGAAATTTATGCCAAGAGACGGAGGTCCAACAGGAATGATGATTATCGAACACAAAGATTTAACAGAATCTATAAAAATATTTGAGAATGAAAAAGACATCAATAATTTAATAGAAATAGGTAACCACATAATCAATTTGTTAAGAGAGCACATAGATAAAGAAAATAATATGTTATTTATGATGGCAGATATGCATCTTGACAATAATCAAAAAAAGATAATTCTGAAAAAATTTAAAGAAATTGATTTAAAAAAGAAATAAAATGCCGTCAATTAATGAACATCTTAAACTGAGTTTGAAAAGGACTGGGAAAAATTACAAAGAACTGCATGAATGGATTGAAGGAGTGAATGCGACTCCAAAAGACCATAAAGAAAGGCATGATATTCTTAAAATTCCACAATTTCTGCCAATAATTGAAGAAAGATTTGAAAAAGAAGGTACTTTAGAATATTTACAACACATAAAGGATGATTATGAACAAACAAAAATACTTAACCTAATTAGAAAACTAAAGAAATTTAAGTTCTAATAATGTAGTAATAAAACAAATATGATTATCTCTAAAGTATCTATTGTAAAGGGAGAAGACAGAAAAGAAAATATAATAAATGCTATTTCACTTATTAAAGCAGATATAGCGGAAACCATAAAAACAAAAAAATCAAAAAAGCTTTTTATAAAAATAAATGCTATAGATTCTAATTTTCCATTAGCATGCACACACATAGATGCTTTAGAAGCTGTTCTTAGTATCTTCTATAGCAAGTTTAATGAGATTATAGTTGGAGATAATACTTTCGTTTTTACAAAATACAAAGGTGGGATTTATAAGAATATTTTAAAAAAATTTCCAAAGATAATACTTTCTGATTTAACTGAGTTTGAATCTGATAACATAGAATTTAAAACATTAACTGGAAAATGTACTGGAAAAGTTTCATTATTGCCAAGAAACGCTTTTACTATCTCTCTAGCTCTGCCAAAAACACATGACACTTTTGTATACACGGGCTGCCTCAAAAATATGTTTGGCTGTGTCGTAGAAAACAGAGGAAGTTTGCATGCAATGAATCTTTATAATAGGATGTTTCTGAATAAATATGCAAAAAGCAATCTGCTAAAATGGCAAAATTTAATTGAAGTTATCGAAAAAACAAAGCCTGATTTATGTATCTTGGATGGTTATGAAGGAATGGAAGGAAATGGTCCTATGTTTGGAACAAAAGTTGATTTAGGCTTAGCTATATGTAGTTTAGATGGCATAAATTTGGATAAAATTGCTGCAAAAATTTGCGGATTTGATTATGTTCCTTATCTCTCGCTTCTATCAGATAAAAATCAAAGAGATGCAGAAATAATAATAAAAGGCTTTAACAACCTTGATGAAATATCCAAAAAATTTAAGCCTCATTATAATTACAAATACCAAATAACCACAAAAACAGATTTCTTTCCTCTCTTAGATGTAAAATTGTTTCTTTCATTATTAAAAAGGTCATACAGGCTTAGAGATAAAATACTGTCAAAAATTATAAAAACAAACTCTACTCCATTATGTCTTCCAAATTCGAAAGATTTAAATACTTGAACAATTGCTCAACTATTATGAAAATAAGCAAACAACTGCAAATTCAAGAATCTGAAAGAAAAGTTTTGGATTTTTTTGCCAGCCTGGCAGATCCAACACGTATGAGCATACTCTTAAGCATTGCAACAAAACCAAAAACCGTAAATGAAATCTATGATTTTGTTGGAAGGGATAAAATGACCCTGTCTGCAATTTCCCATCAGCTTAAACAATTGTATGATTTGGGAATTGTAATCTATGAAAAAAATGGCAAGAAAAAATCCTTTGAATTATCGGATAAATTCTGCTGGTGCATTTTAAAAGATGCATTCAAGCAATTCAACAATAACATTCAAATTAAATGCAAAAAATGTGAAAAAAGAGGTAGGAGTAATAAGTGAAATCAGGAAAGTTTTCAACAAATCCATTAAGCAAAAAAATCTATGCAATAATTTTAACAACTGTAATTTTAATTGCAGGAAGTTTCTTTTATTTTATTTCCCTGAATAATTTAGATAGTTCTGCACAGATGGAAGAAAAACTTTCAGGAGGAATGAACACCGATGTGTCTGAAAAACAAATGAATGCAGAAGATAATTATGAAAAATCAATTGAAACCCAAAATATAAATAATGCAAATAAAAAACAAGCCAGCATTCCATATATTTTTAAATATGAATTAAAGGGAATTCAGGAAAATAATTTTTATATTAAAACCAGTTCAGATGGCGCACAAAAATTATTCTACTATCATCCTGTTGATGAAGATATCAATGTTCAATTATCAGAAGGGGATATTGAAGAATATCAGATTCATTCAATTGGAGGGCAGAATTACTATCCTTTAATTTTAGGTTATGAAGAAGCTGAAATAATGAGGAAAGAAGGGCTTTTTTCAAATATAGGAGATTCTATAAAAAATTTCTTTGGAAAAAATGTAGTAGTTATAGGGATAATGCAGAAAACAGAAGGAGCGTTAGATAGGGCTTATTTTATTCCATTAAACAAGGAGGAATTGAATTAATATGCAAAAACTTAATCTTTCAGTAAATGGAATGCATTGTCAAAGTTGCGTAACATTGCTAACTAAAGGAATACAAAAAGATCCTGGTGTTAAAAATGTAAATGTTAATTATGCAACAGAAAAAGCATTTGTAGAATTCGATGAATCAAAAACAAACCAGGATAAAATTATTCAAATAGTTTCTGGATTAGGATATAGTGCAAAACCAGTTACTAGTGAATCAAACCCTGAATATGAAGCTCAAAAGAAAAGAGCTGAAATAAAGAAACTAAAAAATACCTTTCTCTTAAGCTTGGTTTTTGCAATTCCTTCTGCAATAATAGGAATGATATTAATGCCATTAGGTATTGAAATTCCATATGGTATTCTTATATTATTCTTGCTTGGAACTCCGGTTCAATTTGTAATTGGATGGGATATTTACAAGAGTGCATTTGGTGCTTTGAAAAATAAATCCGCTAATATGGATACTTTAATTGCAATTGGAACTAGTGCAGCATATTTCTATAGTACATATGTAATGATGTTTGATCCTATGGGCGACCAATATTTTGAAGCTGCAGCAGTCTTAATAACCTTTTTAATGCTTGGAAGATATCTAGAAGCAGTAGCAAAGGGAAAAACCAGTGAAGCAATAAAAAAACTAATGAATCTTTCTCCAAAAATAGCAACAGTTATCAAAAATGGGCAAGAAATCAAGATTCCTGTTGATGAAGTTGTTGTTGATGATGTTTTAATAGTAAGACCTGGTGAAAAAGTTCCTGTTGATGGAGTAATTATAGATGGGGAAAGTGCTATTGATGAATCAATGATAACAGGAGAAAGCATGCCAATTGAAAAAAAGAAAAGAGATACTGTTATAGGTGCAACAATAAACAAACATGGAAGTTTTAAATTCAAGGCTACAAAAGTTGGGGCAAACTCAACTTTAGCTCAAATTATTAAATTAATTGAAGATGCTCAAGGAAAAAAAGCTCCTATTCAAAGATTTGCAGATAAAATTTCAGCATACTTTGTTCCTGCAGTAATAGTAATTGCTATAATAGCTTTTTCAGTTTGGTATTTTGTAGTAGGTCAGACTTTTGAATTTTCATTGATTATAGCAGTGGCGGTTTTGGTTATCGCCTGCCCCTGTGCTCTAGGATTAGCAACTCCAACTGCAATAATGGTAGGAACAGGAAAAGGAGCTGAAAAAGGAATATTAATCAAAGGCGGAGATGCCTTAGAAACAGCTCATAAACTTTATGCAGTTGTATTTGATAAAACCGGAACCCTGACTCAGGGAAAACCAGAAGTTACAGATATAATTCCTGCTCATAATCCAATGACTGAAGATGAAGTGTTAAAACTGGCAGCAAGTGTTGAACAATTTAGCGAACATCCTTTAGCTCAGGCAATTGTAAATAAGGCAAAAGAAAAAAATATCAAGTTAGAGGATATAAAAAATTTCAGGGCAATTCCAGGGCACGGAGTTGAAGGAATATCTAAAAAGAAAAAAATAATAGTTGGAAAGCCTGAATATGTAAAAAACCTTCTTAAAAAAGGTTTTTTATCACCTCGAAAATCTGAAGACAATGAAGATTTTCTCAGTATAAGAAAAATAGCAGGCTTGGCTGGAATAGAAAACAGCATAGCAGAATTAGAAGAAAATGGAAAAACCGTTGTTGTAGTTTGCACAGATAAAAAGGTTGAAGGATTTATTGCAATAGCAGACACTCCTAGAAAAGATTCCATAGAAGCAGTTAAACTGCTGCAAAAACAAAAAATCTTTGTTTATATGATTACAGGAGATAACAAAAGAACAGCTAATGCAATTGCAAAACAATTGGGAATTAAACATGTTATATCTGAAGTTCTTCCAGAAGACAAGGCAAAACATATCAAAGAACTGCAAAAAAAAGGAAAAGTAGCAATGGTTGGGGATGGAATAAATGATGCTCCTGCATTAGCTCAGGCAGATATTGGAATTGCAATAGGAAGCGGAACAGATGTTGCAATGGAAACTGGAAATGTTGTTCTTATGAATAATAAAACAACAGATGTTGTCAAAGCAATTAAATTAAGCAAAGTGACAATCAAAAAAATAAAACAAAATATGTTCTGGGCATTGTTCTATAATGCGCTTGGAATTCCTGTTGCAGCAGGGTTATTATACCCTTTAACAGGCTGGCTATTATCACCAATAATTGCAGGAGGAGCAATGGCTCTTTCATCTGTAAGTGTTGTTGTTAATACCCTTTTGATGAAAAGGACTAAGATATAAAATAGATTGCTGTAGTTTTTTGATTCAAGATATAAAAAAACAATGTGTCACCCACACTTAAAAATGGTTAAAATAATTACAAGAAACAAAGAAATTTATTTCCAGTGTAAGATTTGCAGACTTTTATATCATGATGAATATTATGCAAAAAAATGCGGAGAATAGTGCAAGAAATATAAATCATGCAATCTTGAGATTACAAAATATGCAATAAACAAAAACAGATTTAAAAAGAATTAAAACTATATAAAAATTTAAAGGAGGTGAAAAATGAAAACAATTTGGAAAGTATTTACATGGATTTTTGTAATTTGCGGGCTGCTTGCATATGGATTTGGATGGATTGCATTATTTAGCAATAGTAAATTATGGAATATCCCTACGGAATTTTGGTTTTATGATGCAATAGCTGCCGGAATTTTTGCGTTATTTTTTATAATATATAGCGCACATAATAAAAAATAAAAATGCAGAAATCATAGCGAACATTTAAAGATAGCAGGGAACAGAATAAAGGTCTTATTAGAAATATAATTATCCTTTATTACCCAATATTTTTATAATCTACATGTTTTATATTTCAATGAAAAAATCAAAACTGATTATCTTAATGATAATAATTTTTAGTCTTAACATTATCTGGGAATTTTCACATTATAAGTTATATGCAGATTTAACAGGTATTCCTTCAACAATCCATCTCCTTGTTGCAAGTTTAGCAGATTTATTCTTAATATTTTTTATATTTTTAATTATCTCTATTTTCAGAAAAAATATAAATTGGGTTGAAAATACAAAAAAGTCTGACTATGTTATTATAATTGTCTTAGGCATCTTGATTGCAACAATAATAGAAATCTATTCTCTGTCAAATGGAAGATGGGCTTATAGAGAATTAATGCCGACAATATTTGGAATTGGAATTAGCCCATTAATACAGCTCTTTACTACATCAATTATTAGTATCAAACTACTAAATTTATTTAAAAAATATAGATTCGAAAAAATTAAATAAAAATAATTAATTTGATAATCATAAAAAAGAAGTAAGATTCGCAAACTTTATATATTAGAATATTCTAATATATTCATGGAAAAAGAAATATATAATCTCCATGCAGAAATATGTAAGGTGTTCTCTAATCCAATAAGGTTAGAAATTCTCAATCTTCTTAGGGATAAGGAAATGTCTGTAACAGAACTAATTAATACATCTAAACTAAGCCAAGCAAATATCTCTCAACATTTATCAATAATGAAAAATAAAGGCATTGTTAATTCAAAAAGAGATGGTAAAATGATTTATTATAAACTATCCAATCCTAAAATTATAAAAGCTTTTGATATTATCAAAGAAGTTCTAACTGAAAGATTAGAAAAAAATAGAAAAATATTAGTAGAGGCAAAAGCATGAAAAAAATAATATCCTTAATTGTTTTATTTTTAATCTTGTTATTTAGTATAATGCCTGTTTATGCAGTTAGCCAAGATGAATTAAATCAGGCAAAAGTGTTGATAGATTCAAATATCAGCTGTAATCAACTCGCAAATGACCAACTTGAGATAATGGGAGAATATTACATGGAACAAATGATGCCGGGAGATGCGCATGAAAGAGCGCATGAAATGATGGGGCTAACTGAGGGTTCTGAAGCTGAAGAACAATTTCATATTAATATGGCAAAAAGAATATATTGTGGTGAGAATGTTGCTAGTGGTATGATGGCTGGAAGAGGAATGATGGGAAATTATTATTCATCTTCTAAAAATTATCAAAATCCGCAAAATTCTTATCAAAATAACCTTGCAGTATTTCAAATATTCTTTTATGTTCTATTTATTCTTGTTATAATTATATTAATTTTAATAATCTTATTAATAAATAGATCAAAGAAACAAGGAGGTAAAAAATGAAAGATAATAATAATTTACTCATCTGGATAATAATAACTGTAGCAGTATTTTTGCTTTTAGGAATGTTTGGTTTTGGCGGAATGATGGGAGGATATGGCATGATGGGAAATTTTGGCTATGGTTTCGGAGGAATGTGGATTTTTGGATTCTTATTTATGGCTCTAATTTTAGTAGCTCTTGTTTTATTTATTTTATGGCTAGTTAAACAATTGCAAGATCCTGAGAATAGTAGGATGAGTAAAAAATGAGTCTTAATGTAAAAGAGCATTGGGAGAATATTTATCAAACAAAAAATCCTATTGAGATGAGCTGGCATCAAGAAAAACCTAATACATCATTAGGTTTAATTATTGAGATAGGTCTAAATAAAGATGCAAAAATTATTGATGTCGGTGGAGGAGATTCAAAACTAGTTGATAATCTTCTTGATATGGGTTTTACAAACATATCAGTATTAGATATTTCTTCAAATGCATTAGAAAGGGCAAAGAAAAGGTTAAGAGATAAAGCAGATTCTGTTAAATGGATAGTTTCTGATATAAGGGAATTTGAAACAAAGGATAAATACGATCTCTGGCATGATAGAGCTGTTCTTCACTTCTTAACCGCAGATGAAGATATTAATAAATATATGAGTAATATAAGGCTATTATTAAAATACAATGGTTACTTAATTGTTTCAATATTCTCATTGAACGGACCAAAAAGATGTAGTGGGTTAGATATAAAACAATACTCTGAAGATTCTATAAAAAAGTTATTTTACGATTTTGAGCATATAAAAAGTTTTGAAGAAAAACACTTAACTCCTTGGGGAGATAGTCAAATTTTTATATGCAGTGTATTTAAAAATAAGGATAAAAAACAATGAAAATAGAAGATTTTGCATATGTTGTTGAAACAAAAAAAAACTTTGATGAAGCAGTCATTTCTGTAAGAAAAGCTGTAGAAAATAAAGAATGGGCTATATTCCATGTGTATGATTATAAGGAGATATTGGATGTAAAAGGATTTAAGCAAAAACCATTAAAAATTATTGAAATTTGCTCTGGAAAATATGCTAATCAATTCTTAAACAAGAACAGGCTAGCTTCTCTTTGCATGCCTTGTAAAATTAATGTTTTGGAGGAAGATAACAAAGTAAAAATTGTTGGAATGAAACCAACAATAATTTCTCAGTTCTTTCCAGAAATAAGCAAACAAGAAGCTGAAGAAGCAGAAAAAGATATCAAAGAAATTATTGATAATGCTAAATGAGAAAATACAAAGTATTCAAAATTAGCTTGTGGAACATGCTTAAAAGAAAAAATAAAAAGGTAAGTTATTGATTCCTATTGTTTATATTAAACCAGTTATGCAACAAACATTTTCCAACAAAGCTTTCAATTAAAGAAATTATTCCTATTATAATAATTATCCAGTTTAGCCATTCTAATTGAAATCGCGGAGCAAATGGGCCTAGCAACCAAAATCCAAGCAAAAACCTGAATATCCTATCCAACCAAGATTTTGTTTTACCATTATCTCGCAAATTTGTTATAAACAATTGCAAAAATCCATCCGCCTACATAAGCTGCTATAACTGATATTATAAATCCTAAGATGCCTGTTGTAATATTTGGATTTGTAGCAAGGCTTGATAAATCAATCCCATGTACGAATAAATTAAAAAATGTCAAAGATGCTGATCCGAATATAAAAACAATTGCAAAGCAGATTATATAAACAATCGCAGTTATGATTGCTGATGCTATTCCAATTCCATTAACGCTAAGTTTATTTACCATTTTTACCTCCCTTTTGAATAAATATTAATAAAAGACAGCATTTGATATTTATATATATTATGGAAAATAAAAAAAATCTTGAATCAATAAACAAAAAATTTTTTAATGAAATAGCAGGATATTATGATAATTTTATTCTCAAGTCTTTATTTGTTAAAGCCCTGAAAAAATTAATAAAAACAATGGGCATAAAGAAAAATTCCAAAATCTTGGATTTAGGATGCGGAACAGGAAATCTATTACATTTACTAGAAAAAGAAAATAAGAATTTAAAACTTTATGGAATTGACATTTCAGAGGAAATGTTGAAAATAGCAAAAGATAGATTAAATAAAAAAACAGAATTAAAATTAATTAGCGCTGAAAAAATAGATTTTAAAAATAAGTTTGATTATGTCTTCTCAACAGAAGCCTTTCACCATTATTCAGATTACCATTTAATTATGAATAATATTTATAAATCACTTAAAAATAACGGAAAATTAATAGTCCTTGATGTTGATTTTGGATACTTTTTAAATAAAATATTTCACTTAATTGAGCCTGGGAATAACAAGATGCACTCTCCATTGGAATTTAAAAAATTATTTGAAGCTCATGGTTTTAAAAACATCAGGCAAAAAAGAATTAATTTTTTATTTATTTTAACAGCAGGAGAAAAAATAATGTCAAATTCACAAAATATATAAGGCTGATTTAATTATAATGTATAAATGAGGTAATATAAAAGAAATGAAACAAACAAAAAATTTAATTCTAGTAATTTTAACAAGCATATTAATAATATCTAGCTTAGCTATGATTTCAGCCCAAACAGAACAATATAACTGCCCAATGGGTGGTGGAATGATGTATGGTTTATATGGCGGCTATGGCTCAGGAATGATGTTTTTAAGCTGGATAACCTATATATTATTTATTGTATTGATAATAGCAGGAATTTACTGGCTATTTAAAAATACAAATAGGAGAAAATAAATGAAAAGCATAAAACAAATGAAAAAAAATTTAAGTGCAGGAAATTTTTTAGGATGTTCAAAAGAAAAACCTCCTAAAGAGGGCAGTTTCCAACTTTTGAACATGATTGAATATCCCAAAGAGGGTGTTCTAAGCAAGGATATTTTTAAAAACAAAAAATCCAATGTTACCTTGTTCTGCATGGCAAAAGATACAGATATTTCAGAGCATACTTCAACCAGGGAAGGTTTTGTTTATGTAATTGAAGGAAAAGGAATTTTTAATTTAAAGGGAAAACCAATTGAAATGAAAGAGGGAGTTTTTATTTCAATGGAAGAAAATGCAATACATTCATTAAAAGCAGAGGAAAACACTTCTTTTCTTCTTTTTTTATTCAGTTAATATTATAAAGCTAAAAGATTTTCTTGTTTTAACAATTTTAATATGAAAAAAATATACAAAATAACTGGAATGCATTGCGCAAGCTGTGCAAAAAATATTGAAAAAGCAGTTAAAAAAATCAAAGATGTAAATTCTGTTTCAGTAAATTTTGCAACAAACAAGCTTTATTTTGACTATGATAAAAATATCAATGATGAATATATTGAAAAGGCTGTTTCTAGTGTTGGAGATTATCATATAATGAAAGAGGGTGAAAATAAGCCTTCTAAAAATGAAGAAACAAAAACTTTTGTTGTTAAAGGTCTTGACAATCCGCATTGTGCAATGACTATTGAAAATGCCCTGAAAAAAATAGGAATTGAAAAAATAAAACTAAATACAAATACTCACAAGGCAACAATAACCTCTTTTATTTCAAGAGAAAAAATAATTCAGGCAATTAATGATGCTGGCTACGAAGTTCTGGGAGAAGAAGAAACCGAGGAAGAATCTGAAATTCAGGAGATGAACAAGGCAAAGAAAAAAATGTTCTATTCTTGGTTATTTGCAATTCCAATAGCAGTCATAGGAATTTTGTTTGAAAGAATACTGAACATTAATAATTATATTATTATGATTCTTCCTTTGTTATTGTCTATCCCCATCCTTTTTATTTTAGGATTTCCAACTATAAAATCAGCCCTAAAATCAATAAAATATCTTTCTTTTAATATGGATGTTTTAATAAGCTTAGGCACCATCATTGCATTTTTAACAGGAATTTTAAGATTTTTCATGCCAATAGAGGATTATTCTGGAATTGGAGGGATGATTATGGCTTTTTTCCTGACAGGAAGATATGTTGAAGCAAAAGCAAGAGGAAGAGCAAGCTTGGCTATTAAAGAACTATTAAAATTAGAGGCAAAAAACGCAAACATTATTGTAAATGGAAAAGAAAAACAAATTAAGATAGAAGAAGTTAAAATCAGCGATATTATGATTGTAAAACCTGGAGAGAAAATTCCTACAGATGGGATTGTTATAAAAGGAGAAAGTTCTATTGATGAATCAATGATAACAGGAGAATCTATGCCCATTGACAAAGCAAAAAATGACAAGGTTATTGGAGCAACAATAAACCAGGATGGAGTATTATATGTAAAAGCAACTAAAATAGGAAAAGATACTTTTTTAAGTCAGATAATAAAGCTTGTTGAAGAAGCCCAGGGAAGCAAGATACCAATACAGGAATTTGCAGATAAAGTTACAGGTTATTTTGTTCCAGCAGTTCTTTTAATATCAATTTTAACTTTTATTTTCTGGTTTTTATTTCCTGATTTCATGAAAAACATTGCTGAATTTTTTTCATTCCTGCCTTGGATTAATTTAAGCTTGAATAATACTGCATTAGCTTTGTTTGCTGCAATTGCTGTTTTGGTCATTGCATGCCCTTGTGCCCTGGGCCTTGCAACTCCAACTGCACTAATGGTAAGTTCTGGAATTGGAGCTGAAAAAGGTATATTAATAAGAAAAGGGGAAGCAATCCAGACTATGAAAGACATTAAATTCATTGTTTTTGATAAAACAGGAACTTTGACAAAAGGACTT
Source organism: Candidatus Pacearchaeota archaeon (assembly GCA_018304145.1). Lineage (GTDB taxonomy): Archaea > Nanobdellota > Nanobdellia > Pacearchaeales > GW2011-AR1 > ARS1285. The sequence continues at coordinate 15,475 of JAGVWU010000013.1, forward strand.
CCTGAATTAACTGACATAATTCCAATAAATTCAAATGAAAAAGAGATTTTGAAAATAGCTGCATCTGTTGAATCAGTTTCAGAACATCCGATTTCAAAGGCGATTGTAAATAAGGCAAAACATGAAAACCTGAGATTAACAGAGCCAAAAAATTTTAAAGTTGAAAAAGGAAAAGGCATCAAAGCTAATTTAGAAGAAAAAAGAATTTTAATAGGAAACAGGATTTTAATGGATGAAAATAATATAGATTATAAAAAATATGACCATAAAGTAAAAGAGCTTGAGAATAACGGAAAAACTGTTGTCATTGTCTCTGTTAATAGGAAAATCTATGGCCTAATAGCAGTTGCAGATAGTTTAAAGCCAGAATCAGAACAGGCAATAAAAGAACTTCATTCTTTGGGATTCAAAACAATAATGATTACAGGAGATAATAAAAGAACTGCAAGTGCAATTGCAAAACAATTAGCCATTGATGAAATTTTGGCAGAAGTTCTGCCTGAAGAAAAAGAGAGAAAGATAAAAGAACTTCAAAACCAAGGATTTGTTGCTTTTGTAGGAGACGGTATTAATGATGCTCCTGCATTAAAACAGGCAAATGTCGGAATTGCAATAGGAACAGGAACAGACATTGCAATTGAAGCAGGAGATATTGTTCTTGCAAATGGAAATTTAACAGGAGTTGTTCAATCAATTAATCTTTCCAGAGCAACTTTCAGAAAAATAAAGCAAAATTTGTTCTGGGCTTTTGCATACAATACCGTAGCAATTCCTCTTGCAATTCTGGGAATTTTGCATCCAATTATTGCAGAAATAGCAATGGCCCTTTCATCAATAACAGTTGTTACAAATGCAAATTTATTAAAAAGGGAAAAAATATAAAATTAGAGAAAATGAATCTAAGAAAAAATACAATCATTCCAATAGAAATTTCAGCAAGACATATCCACTTGTCTCAAAAGGATTTGGAAGAGCTTTTTGGGATTGGTTATAAACTAAAAAAATTCAGGGAGCTCTCTCAATTTGGAGAATTTGCATCAGAAGAAAAAGTGACTATAAAAAATGGCTTAAAAAAAATAGAAAATGTAAGAATCATAGGGCCTGTAAGAAAAGAAACTCAAGTTGAAATATCTCACGCAGATGCTAGATTCCTGGGAATAAATCCTCCAATAAGAATTTCAGGTAATATTGAAAATACGCCGGGAATAGATGTAATAAGTAAAAAAGAAATTACTCTTAAAAAAGGGGTTATTATCCCAATGAGGCATATACATTGCAATCCAAAAGAGGCAAAAGAACTTGGAATTGAAGAGAGAACAATTGTTTCTGTTAAAACCAATAGCCCAAGAACTGTAACTTTTCATAATATTCCAGTAAAAATTAAGGAAACTTATAAACTTTCCTTGCATCTTGATATTGATGAGGGCAATAGTGCCGGAATAATTCAAAAAGGAGAAGGTACAATCATTAACATAGAAAATAAATAATTATCTTTTATTTCACAGCTTTCTTAAACTCATCGCCATATTTTTCCAAATCTTTCTGCAGTTTAGAAATAGCATCTGAAAGGACTTTTTTTGCTGATTTACCTTCGGTTTCTATTTTGAATGACAAGGGTTTGCTGTAATGTTCTTTTCTCCATGCAACCATCTTGACACTATCCTCTTCATTTAAGTAAATCCTGAGTATTTCGGCAACAGTAGGATTGTCTATCTTGAATTCCAGTTCATTTTTTTCGTCCCTTGTAATATTAATTTCCATTTTGCTTCCTTAAAAATCATAGAAAAAGTAGGTTTTTAAGCTTTTTGAATTGACAAAAAATTAGTCTTTAGCCATTTTCTAAATGCTTCTTCAACTAATTTATCTTTCTTTTTTTTCTCCTCTCCTTTTATTTCAAAATCATCTGAACCTTCAAATCTTGCTAATGCTGATACCGCAGTGTATAAAGGGTCATTATAAAAACAAAAATATCTTCCAACATGCTTATATGATTGAAAAACAGGAACTTCTATTTTACCTAAACTATCTTCAAAATCCCCTGATGCAGCTCTATCCCCATGACCTTAAGGAATAATTAATCCAAGAGGACTATTTGTTCTGAAAAATTCAAATGCAGCAGGAATATTAAATTCAAAATGAACTCCTGCATTTTCTCCTAAAATTTCTTCAACACATCTTGGAATATAACTATTATCAATTTCTTCATGATCCCCCCTCAAACCATATTCATCCTTTAAACTTCCAACTGCTAAAAACAAAGAACTAGCTTCCATATCAATCCCCACTTTTCTCAAAACCATTCAGGACTTCTTTTTTTAATAATTCAGCTCCGCCCAATAAATTATCAATGTCTTTCGAATCTTTCTCCTTAATCATCCTCAACTCTTCTCTTCTTGCCTCGATTAATTTCGCCCTTTCCTCAATTTTTTTTTGCTCTTCAACTCTCTCATTTTTTGTTGATTCAATTCTTCGTCTATGCCATTCCTTTAAATCACCGATTTTTACTTTATCTTTATCTGCCTTCTCTAAATCAAAATCCTCAATTGCTTTATTCTTTTCCCCAGAAATTTCCGAGTCTTCTTCAAATCTTGAATCATTATCATCAAAAGAGAACAAGCTTACCCTCTCCGAGTTCCCTTCAGAAAATAATGAGTTAGTTGTATTTTTCTTGAATTTACTCAAAAAATTATTGAAAAATCCGTTATTTTCTTTTTTTTCTTCTGTTTTTTCAAACTCTTCATCTAAATCTTCATTTAAAAATAAATCTTCTTTTTTTATTTTTACTGCAGGCTCTGGAATTGTTTCTAAAACATTTCCATCTTCATCCAAAAGAACAGGAGTTTTTCTTTCATCTTTTTTCATCAAATCAAGAGAGCTCAATTTTATCAACCGAATATTAAAAAAATTTTCTAATTTTTTAATCAATATTTCAGCATTTTCTCCAAGATTTCCTTTCTCAATCATATCAATGCTGAACCCCGGCTCTCCAATAGCTTCTCCAAGCTGGTTGTGAGAAAGCCCTTTTCTTCTCCTGCATTTCATAATCTCCCAATGAAAATGATCTATAAGTTCAGGAGTTTTTTTCTGTGGTGTTTCTAAGTGGGGATTTTTTCTAAGCTCTTCCAATCGATTTTTTCTCTCCTCTGATTCTTTTTTCTCAGGAACCATGCCAGTTAACCTTTTCATTCTTTCATAAACATTAACCATTCTGTTAGATTCCAAAATTTTATCAGAATCAGGCCTTTCTAAAATAGAAACATTCTCAATTATTGAACATCTCTCGCAAATGCAGTTTGCTTTGCCATCATAAATAGTATCAAAAAGTCTAATCTGATCTTCTTTTGCCCCGCATCTAACACATTTTTCAACCATGTTTCAGTTATGGATTTTAAGTAGTAAATTTATATAAAAAAATATACTAAAAAAGCTCTTTTTAATCTTTTTTATTCTAAGAAATATATATATTTATTACTATGAAAGGATAAATTATTTTACATATTTCTCTATTTCCTCTAATTTTTGAAACCCTTTCAAAACAATTTTTTCATCAATTATTACTGAAGGAAAATAAGTTACATTATAGATTTGCATTTGCATTTCAACTGCATCTAATCCCAAATCACCTGCAATCGGAATAAGAATTATCTTATTTCCATTTTCTTCTTTTATTTTCTTTAAAACATTGGATATCGCACCCTGCTCTGCATCTTTTTTTGTATCTGTTTTTTGGGTATAAACATAAACAACTGTATGAAAAGGATTATTGCATTTTTTCTTTAGCAATATGCTATTCAACCATAACTCTGTTTTCAAAAGAACATACCTCTTTTTTTCAAGCAAAATATCCTTTGTTAACTCGTTGACATTTTCATATCTCTCTAAATCCAATCCTGTTTTATAAATATTATCTGCAAAAATAAAATTCTGCTCAATAGCTTGTTTGCATGAAGCATCATCCATTATCTGGTAATAATAATTCTGTAATTTTAAATCAAGAGCGCTTATTTCAAAATTTTTGTAATTTTCAACAATGCTGTTTGTTCTTAAATATTCAATATAATAGCCAATAAAAAAACCTATGATTAATATCAGTATTGTGATTATTAATGAATCTAAAAAAACCCTAAATCTTGGATAATTTTTGATTATTTGGTATACCATCTTAAATCCTTTTTATGAATTCTATAAATAGCTCCTAATAATGGAATTATATAAAGCGGCCTGTATATAAATGTATAGACAATTATTGTTATAATGCCTTTTGACTTTAAATTAGTATCTTTTAAAATTAACAGATAATAAACAAGGCTGAGTATTAAAAATGAAGTGCTGAATATGAATAAAATAGAAGTTAAAAAATTAAATTTTAAAAATTCAAAGGGATTATAGCCTTTGATTAAAAAAGGCATGGTCCATAAATAAAAATAAATTTTTAAAAAAACCCATCTAAATAAAAGAAAAAAGCCAACTAATGCAAGAAAAAAAGCTAGGCCAACATAGCTTAATACAAAATATCCAAACGCATTTTTGCCTTTAAAACAAAATTTCTTGTATTTATTCAAAGTTTGCAGACCTCCAAGATTCCACCTTATTCTTTGATTTACCCATTGTTTTAGATTATCCGGAACAATAGTATAAACAATTGAAGAATAAGACATTTTTGTTTTGTATCCTTTGCTTAACAGATTCCAGGTTATTTCAATATCTTCAGTCAAATTTTTTTCATCAAAACAGCCGGAATCAATAAAAACTTTTGTCCTGTATATGCTCAATGGACCGTTTGTAACATAAACTGAATCAATAAAATCCAGTATTTTTCTCCCCCAAGCAATTACTGCATAATCAAAATCCTGAAACCTCTCTAAAAAATTTTTTGAATTTTTAACCAAAACTCTTGAAGTAACAGCAGCAACTTTGGGATTATCAAAATAACCAATCATTTTGCTTATTGCATCAGGATTTGGAAAAGAGTCTGAATCAGAAAAACCTATAAGTTCTGTTTTAACAAATTGAACGCCATAATTTTTAGCACCGGCTGCATTGCCTGTATTTTTTGGAGTCTGAACAGCCAGAATTTTAGGATTTTTTTTTGCATATTCTTTAATAATTTTATAAGAATTATCCTTGCTGCAGTCATCAACAATAATTATTTTCTTAAGATTTTTATAATCAGAATTTAAAAGTGACTCAATTGTCGCACCTATATTTTTTTCTTCATTATAACAGGGAATAATAATGCTCAAAGAATAGTCTTTATCTGCAGGAGGATAAGAATATATATCTTTCCTATTTCTAGAATATAAAATTAAAAATATCAATAAAAAATATATTCCAAAGAAAAACATTATTGTGTAAACAATAGTAATTGTCTGCATTTTTATTAAAGATTTTCATTTATTTTTTCTTCAACTTCATGCTCTTTATTTTCCTCGTCACTTTCATCATCCTCTTCTTTTATTTCTACTGCAATTATCTTTCCGCCATCTTCTTTCTTCCCCAGATGGAAATAATCAAAAAATTCATTGCTTAATCTTAACTCGATAGTATGTCCTGCTTTTTTTGCAATAACCAGCCCAATTTCCCTGAAATGTTTTATATGCTCATAAGCCTTGTTCCCTCTTATTTTTATTACAACTGATTGTTTGACTGGCTGTTTATAAGCTAGAACAGCCAAAGTCTCTTGCTCAGCTTTTGTAAATTCCGAACTTCCAGTAGCCAGTTTATTAACCATATAGATATATTCCTGCCTGACATCCATTTTCCACATGTCCTTCTTGGCTATTATCTCGATGGCGGATTCATCTTTATTATACTTTTCTATCAATTTGCTGACTATCTCTCTTATCATTAATGGATTAATATCAGTAAGCATTACCAATTCCTGCAAGCTCAAAAATCTTGCTGATAAAAACAAAGCAGCTTCTACTTTCTTTAAATTTTCAGTCTCACTGCTTTCCTCAAGCTCTTTTTCTGTTTCAGAGGAGATAATAGCTGAACTATATTCAGTAAATTTCACTTTCTCTGAATCCTCAGATTCAGAACTTACTTCCACTTTTTCCATATTCCTTTAAAAGATAATAGAAATAGTATTTTAAAAGGTTGTTGATAATTAATTAGTAGTGTATTTTCCAAAACCACAATTCCTTCTTATAGCTTCATCACATTGTTCCAAAGCAACATCAACAATCTCAGCTAATTTGGCTCTTGGAGAATATTTTCTTGGAACTCCAGTAGCTTGTAAAACAATAGGAGCTATATGCGACGGATATGCTTTTCCATTAACCGCAGAAATTTGAACAAAATTTCCATCCTGATAAAGTCCTATTTCCAATCCATTTACCGATTCTTTGATCCTAGCAAAATCTTCTCTAAGTTTTCTTACTGTTGCATTATCAACATCATCCCCTTCCATTTCTAAGTATTGATGAAAAGTTGGAAATCTGCTACTTTTTACTCCTGATTCTAACTCATGAATAACACTATCTCTTAAAACTTCTAGCATTTGTTGTTCTGTTACTTCCATTTTTTCATTATGAAATTAACCTTTTTAAATATATAATATATTTAGTAATATATTTTTATTATCTACGATATCTTAAATCTCAGAATAGCTCCAATTCCGCTTAGATTCCAGAATTGAATTCCCTCATCTAAATCAGTTGAAATCAGCTCGACTTTTGTTGAGGTTTCAGCTGCTTTTTTCTCAAGTTCTTTTATCTCTGTTTTTTTTAGTTTTCTTGATAATAATAGAATATCCACAGCCCCATAAGAAAGCGCCTTTTCAACATCATCTCTTCCATAAGCTGTCTTGCCTCTTTCTTTTCCAAGCATATTAAAAAATTTCTCCAATATTTTCTGTTCATGAACAATTTCCTGCCCAGCTAAAACATCCTGAGAAGTTTCAACTAATAATTCCAAGCCATGCTCATCAGCATAGCCAATATCTTTAACAGCCAAAACCTTGTCCTGCAAAGCAGTTATCAATTGCCCTTCTTTTAAAAAATCCTCTTTTGTCGGTCCAGGTCCTCCAACTAAAATTCCTTTTAAATTTTTTAAATTAAAAAATTCACTCTTGACAATATCTGCAATTTTCCTGTAAAAATCCTTTGCCAATCCTTCTGTAATTCTATGGTAACGCTGAGAAGAATTATGAACAATTAATCCATTTGCAATAAAATTATGATTTTTGGTTTCTATATCTATAGTTTTTTCAAAACCAATAGAATCTATTTTAAATATTTTAACTGCAATTAAATTTGAAAGATAAAACATAGAAAATCTTCTTTTTAGTTCTTCATTTTCAGTTTTATCTAAAATTTTTCTCTTAAATACTTCCTTAGAAAGTTGCCTTTTATTAATAAAAAAACTAGGACATTTAAATTGCCTTGTATTTAATCCAGAATTTCTTATAATTCTTGCAACCTCGCTTCCATTAACTACCAACTGCCTTACTTTATTTCTATTACTTCTTTTTTCAATTAATATTTTTACTTTTTCTTGTTTTTCTTTAGAAGAAAAACAAATCAAATCCTTAAATATTTTTAATGATTCTAAATCATCAATAGCTAAAGTATATCTAATATTATCAGAATAAGGATTTCTTCGGTTATCATATTCATTCATTGAAGTTATTACACCAATTCTAAGTAAAGCAAATTGTAATTGTTTAGCTAGAATAGAATTATTTATTCCTAGCGCAACCCTTGTTTTAGATACATAACCTTCTGCATCAAAAAATCCAGAGATAAAAGATGCTAAAACATAATCTGGAGATTTTAAAACAATTGAGGGAATTTTATCATTAAGAGTCTTTCCTTCTATTAAGAAATGTTCCTTAAATAATTGAGAGATTAACCGACTATATATCCTTATTTGATAATAATTTTTACTTTCTCTAAATCGTAAATCAACATTGATTCCAAAAGTTTCTTCTAATAATTTTTTATAATATCTTGCAACTTCTTTTCTCTGCTCAAAAAAAGTCAGTCTATCTATTTCATAACTTCCATCTCCAAGATAATAACCAAATATTTTAGCTAAATTTTTATCTAAAAATTTAGGAATATTAACATACTTAATATTAAATCCTTGTTTGATTATTGGATTAAAATCAATTTGTTGTTCTGGAAGATTTAAGTTTATTTTTTCAGGCATTATTAAATAATCTCCTTCTTTTATCTCAGAAAGAGGTTTCTCCTCTATTCCTTTTTCAGTTCTTATAAAAAAGGTATGTTCCTTAGAAGCTTTTATTTCTAATTTAGGATAAGCAGTAGTAATCTTAAATATCTCTTTATTATTCTCCCATTTAGCAATTACTGGGGTTTTTTCAGTTTCTTCTGAATTAAAATTTTCGGATAATACAATTAAGGGATTATGAGAATCTTTAATTTCAATTAATTCACCATTATCCTTCATAATCAAAGTATCAGGTGAAAGACATTGCCCTCCTGCCCTTACCTTTCCAGGAACAAAACTGTCAATATGCTTTAACATCTTAATTTTTTTGCCAACCAATAAGCCAATTGTTGCTTCTTTTCTTTCAATTACAACCAGCCCATATAATTCCTTTATTTCCAGCATTTCCTCCAAAGGATCAACAACAAAAGTCTGGTCGCATCTGTATAGTCTTATATTAAGCTCTTCAGGAGGCTCAAAAACTTCTGTTATAAAATCTGCCTGCCCTTCAACTTGAGAAACATTTCCAGCAAAAAGCGCAACTCCATTTTTAGGAGCTCTTTTCATCTGCTTGCAAACCCTAATCAGGCTTTCTAAAGCATCCTGCACATTTTTCCTTGTTGATGTTGATTTAATATTTGCTGCAGTGGATTTCTCACTTTCAAGCTGTTTAGTAATAATATTAATATCCAAACCACTAGGTACATAGACAGTTATAAGTTCAGTATGCCTTGCCCTGTAATCTTTTATTCTTTCCACAAAATCTTCAAGCTTGAATTTTTCCTGTTCTTCCATTTTCACAAGAACCTAGGGTTCTTCCAAGTAATTTCCTCAGATTGATGATATTAACATATCATTTAACCCAAGTTTTTTAAAAGAATCCTTAGGATTGATAATTAATAAACAACTAAAGGTTTTATAAGTATTTCTAATACAGATAATTTATAAATATAATCAACTTATAATAAATATGAAAAAAGAAAAAAACTAAAGATATAATCGCATGGATTTTACTTATTTTAGGAATGATTGTTTTTGGAATGATTATAATAGCCTTCATTAAAACAATTCTTAGTTTATTATTTTAAAGATTAATTAACTACACTACGTCATAATACATCCCTCCTTTTCAAAATAGTTTGAAATTCTATCCATAGCCTCTCTCACTGTTTGAAAATTACTATTCTGTAAAAC
>JAGVWU010000014.1 GCA_018304145.1 Candidatus Pacearchaeota archaeon
ACAATTGATGGATGTGATTTGGAAACTCAAAGTTGTGAGCATAGCTTAAAATTCTGTCCTGCTGGACAAACCTGCAATCCTTCTACAGGGCAATGCACATCAATAAATAAATGCCAGGGAAAAATATGCAACGACAATAATTTATGCACAAATGATTGGTGTAATTTAGACACTGGAAATTGTAAATATAGCTTAAAATCCTGTCCTGCTGGACAAACCTGCAATCCTTCTACAGGGCAGTGTGTATGTATCCCTAATTGTGATGGAAAAATCTGCGGAGATGATGGGTGCGGGGGAAGCTGTGGGACCTGCCCTGCTGGACAAACCTGCAATGTAAATGATTGTGAAAATCTCTTTACATGCACTGATTCAGATATAAGTAATGATTATGCTGATGGAAAAAATCCGCAGGTTATAGGAACTGCTAGCGGAGTTTTATATCCTGAAAAACTTGATATAAAAAACTGGAAACAATATACAGATGAATGCATTTTAGAGAATAATACTTTAAAAGAATATTTTTGCTCTTGGCAATATGTTGATTCTAAAATAATTGAATGCAAAACTCCTTGCAAAAATGGAGTGTGTGTTGATATTAACTGTGCTCCAAAAAAATGCGAGCAGAAAAAAATAGCATGCGGAATAACAGAGGATGGGTGCGGTAAAGAAATTGATTGCGGGAATTGCACTTCTAATGATATTTGCGCAAAAGGAGAATGCCAATTTAATGGACAATGTGAATATTCAATGATTCCTGGATGCTGCAAAATTGATTCAGAATGCATTTCAGATGATAAATGCAAAACTGGAAAATGCATTGATAATCGATGCCAGTATATAGATTTAAATTTTTTCAATAATTTTATTGTTAACTTTCTAGGCTGTTTTGGAAAACAATGCGGTTATGATATATGCGGAAAAAGCTGCGGGAATTGCACTGAAGGATTAATCTGCAATTCAAATGGAAAATGTGTTCCAAATGGCAATTGCTCTGACAGTGATAATGGAATAAATTATTTAATTTTTGGAACTGTTAAAGATATAACTGGAAAAATCTTTTCAGATGCCTGCATTAATTCCACTCATTTAAATGAAACATTCTGCAATTCAAGCGGCTATGCTGATTTTAATGTAACAAAATGCTCTGTGCAATGCCAAAATGGAATATGCTCCTGCACTCCAAAAACATGCTCGCAATTGGGCAAAACCTGCGGAAATTGGGATAATGGCTGCGGAACAAACTTAAATTGCGGAAGCTGCTTAAATGGAACCTGCAATAATGGAACCTGCATAAACTTTCAGGAGAATTTTTCCATTGAATGGATAAAACCAAATGATACTTTTATAAGCATGAAACAAAATCAATTCACTAAAATTGCTTTTAAAGTCTGCTGTTTAAAAGACAATTGCACTGATGCAAAAGTAAAATTATTTTATAAAGACAATCAAGAAGATAACCTTGTTTCAACAATTAAAGGAGACATGCCTTTTTATGTAAATTCTTCAAATCCTTTTGAAATTCCTTTAATGAATAAAAATGAATGCCAGAATATTATATTTTGGGTGAATGCAACAGGAGAAAAAGGAAAAGGTTATAATTTTTTTGGAGAGGTTAATCCAAAAACTTCAAACATAGGAGCATATATTACAGAAAGTGCTGGACAATGCATTCCTAATGAGCTTATTATGAAAGCCTGTTGCCCTGGAACTCCTGAATCGGGTTGTATAAAATGCAATCCAGAAACATTAAAACAAGAATATGTTCCTAATGGAGAACCGTGCTACAATCTGGATTTAAAATATTTCCCATTTGGATATCAGGGAAAATATAATGGAGTTTGCTGGAATGGAATGTGTTTACCTGGAGATATGCTTACAGGAACAGGAACTCCAACTATTTCTGAAACTTGTTTTGAAAGGCCAGATGGTTGTTATTCATTAAATTTTCCGCCGATTATTCCTCCTGATGAAGAACCAATTCCAATTCAATATCCAGAATGTTATGTAGGAGGCCAACAAGACCAGCCTAATGATAATACAGGTTTAGGAGGATGCAGAATAGATAGCAATATAAATCCTCCTTCAAGCTGCTGTTGTTCATCAGATATGACACCAGCAGAAAATTCTATTGAAACAGCAAAATCCTGTTCAGGAGACTGGGTAATATACACTGAAAGTGATTTTTATCCTGTGTGTAAATTTTGCAATGATGGAATCTGCAATGTTGGGACAATGCCAGGGGTTCCAAATCCGTGTTGTTCAAATCAGCCTCTAGAATTTCCTGTTGGTTATAATTGGTGGAACAATCCAGCTTATCCTGAAAAAAAGGTTTTTTGGCCATTAAACTATAACCAAATGTTTCCATCTTGCGGTGGTGCTGGTAATGGAAAATTTTTTAATTGCGAAGTAGAATGGAGAGATGTAATTATGAACGGTGTTAAAACAAAACAAGTACAAATGTATCAAAAGTGCAGATATATTATGCTAGTTGGTTATGATGAAATTAATTATTATGGAACTGATGTTCAATGCTGCCCTGGGGGAACTTATAGTTATGAAATTCCAAAACAAGTCTTTAACTGCATGCCTTCAGCTCCTGTATATAATTCAGCAACAGACAGCTTTGAAGATTCTTCAACATCTGGATGCGGCGGTGTTGCTCAACAATCCCAAGAAAAAGTTTCAATAACAGCCTGCCTTCCAGAACCTATTGTAAAATATGATATTTCAACAAGTTCAGATGAATATATAATTCCTATGACTGATATTTTTGAGAAGATTACAGAAAAAAATAATAATCCAGCTTTTTCCTGTGATTCTAATAATTGTGAAGAAGCTTTTTCAGTATGCAAATTATCAAAAGATAAAAAAACAGCGGAATGGGAAGACCAATGCGTGTCAAAATGCACAAAATTCCAGACATGTGATGGGCAAGGCAATTGCATTGATGAATGTGAAAATAATGATGATTGCCCTCCTGATAAACCTGCTTGTCTTGATGTAAATAATGATAAAATTAATCCTGAAACTAATAAAGATGATATATTTCCTTTTTTAGAGAGGCCTGAACTTAGCATCGGAGGCAGGAGATGTGTTGATAACTTTTGCAAATATGATGTTGATTGTCTAGGAGGAAAAATATGCTCTATGACTTATAATGGACCTACTGTTGGTGCAGGGTGGAGCACTAGTGGATTATATAAACTTGGAAATGAACAATACGGAGAATGTATTGATGCAGAATGCAACCTTGATGCACAATGCGGGGTTGATAAAAATGGAGAAAAAAGAATATGCGGATATAGAAATGGAATCAAGAAAATGGATAATCCCTTTCTTCCATTTCTAAATCATATAATTAAAGATATTAATGGAAATATTATTTTTCAATTTAATGAACCTGAAGAAAGTCCTTATGGAGCTGTGTTGATTTTTAATAATAATTGGTGGACGCTTACTAATATCTGTTCGGATAATATTTGTGATGGAAATCCTGTATTTGAGATTATGCAAGATTGCCAGCAATTTCCTGGTGCTCCTAATCCTGAAATTTGCAAGGAATTTAAACATTATTCTTCTGAAAATATTGGAAAAAAATTCTGCCCTGGTGATAAAACATGCGAGAATGGAAAATGTGTTGACACAGAGGCTGAATGTGAATTTGTCTGTGAGTTTGGGCAGGGTATTTGCCATAATGGAATTTGCAAGGAATGCAAAAATGATGCAAATTGCAAACTTTTTGATGAAAATGGCAAGGAAAAATGCCCTAAATTATTATGCAAAGAAGGAAAATGCGTTCCTGATGATTCTGAAACTGCTTCTGGAAGTTGCATTGACAGTAATGGCGCACAAATTAATTGTGGAGGTATAACATATTTTAAAGACTGCGCTAAAACTGAACAAAAATTATTAAATAAAGATGGAATCGAAGTTTGTGTTGCTGATTGCCCTAAAGATAAAACCATCAGCCCTATTGGAGATTTTTGCGTTGATGAAATAAAAACTGAATTTCCTGTATTTAAATATCCTGAAAAAGATGAAGATAAAGTAGAAAATGATATGGTAAAAGTAGCAAAAAAATCATTTGAATTAAAAACAGGTGATTGTGGAAAAGCTACATTGGCAGATGGCTCAACTTACGATATTCCATGCTCTACAATAGCTCCAGGCAGTTTAGAAATAACTAATTTAATTAAAGCTTTTACATGCTTGACAGAAGCATTTAAATCAGGATGTGTTAGTGATGGAAGAGCAAATGAAGGAATTAGTCCTGATAGAAGATGCGGAGCCTGTGCTCCTGAATATGAGTGCAATGGAGATAATTTAATTATTTATAATCCTGAATGCACTAGTAATGGATGTGTAAGAACAGAAAATACTATAACACAACAAAGCTGCATTGAATTAAAAGGAATATGCTATACCTGCAAAACAAGTCCTGCAGGCGCATCCTGCGCTCCAAAAGAAAGTGGAGAAGAAATTCCTAAAGAAAGTATTGAAAACGAGGACTTAGCAGGAATTTTATCAAGCAAATGCACAGAAGGTTATGGTCTTTGTAAAAGTGAAGAAGGAACCTTTGTTTGTGATGGAGAAGGAGGAATTAAATGCAGTAAAGAAGCAGATGTCAGCAAAAACACAATAGAAATTCCGTGCAATAGAATTGATGAAAATTGCGATGGAATAATTGATAATCCTACTGATGAATATCTAGAGAGCATTCCTTGTTCTGGAAGTTATTGCCCTTTAATAGATGAAGAAGACATCTTAGAAAAATATTGTTTTTTTGATTTTGATGAAAATGGAGATATTCAATTTGAATGCCCTAATTATGAAGAATTGCAAGAGCAGGAAGGATGCACTGCTGGATGCGGAGAAGGAACTTCTGGCTGCTGCGCTACAGAAGAAGACGAAAGTCTGATACTGGATATTAATGAATATAATTTTGATTATTTGATAGATGAAGAAGAAGCAGTGTAAATTGAGTACTTACTGATTAAAATTATAGTGAAAATCAAAAAAACAATGTACCACTCACACTTAAAAGCATGGGTTTGTTACAGGCACTTGTTTTTAGGATACCGAGCTAAAAAAGAAACAAAATATTCTACATCCTAAAGCTTCAGGAATGCAAATTCCTGATAGTCATCAAGAATTAAAAATTCTTGAGAGATGTAATTATCTTTTTTTGCCCAGTATCTTATATTTTTCCCTTGACTATAAATAAAAAATTTAAACAATGAAGAAAATAAAACTGAAAATACTTTTAATAATTTTAATATTAATAATTAGTTTTGGAATTTTATTATTTAGTTATAAGAGTGTAAATGCTTTAAGTTTTTTAGAAAAAATGTTTGGTTCCAACGAGGCAAGCATAACAGGAATGGCTGAGGCTGAATTTGACCCTTACGAAGCTCCTAGTAAAGAAGAATTGATTAAAAAAGGAATTAAAAATATTGAGGAAGCTATTTTTATTGGAGAGGTTACAGGAGCTCCTGCTGAACAAATAGGCGGGTTAAATGTTTTAAAAATAGATCAAGAATTAAAACTAGATGACACAAATCCTCAATTAAGTTCAGAACAAAAATTAACAAATAGTATTGAAAAATTATTAGGATTAAATCAAGCAAGCCTGGAAGGAAAAAATCTTGCATATGAAGTTTTAGCAGATACTTATTTCAGCAGAGGATTAAACAAAGCTAAAATAAATACAGTTGAAGGGTATGTAAATATAAAATATCCTGATAAGATTGTTATAATAGACCCTGACCCTGTCAGTCCGCTAACATACATTATTAAATATCCAAAAGTAAAAATTAAAATTGAATTAAAAAAAGAATATGATTCTGAAGGCAATATTATAAGCATAAAAAGGCAAATAACAGAATGGAGTGTTGATGAAAGTGTAAACTGGCTTATTAAAAAAGGAGAGGTATGCAATGCATTAATTTTGCTGGACAACCCTTCTTGTGCAAGCAATGAAGTCATGATTAAATACATAAATCTTTTTATTGATTTATGTGATAAAAGAAAAGATTTGAATTCTTTAAGGGATGAAAGAGCAAAAGGTGCATTGGAAATTTATGATGATACAAACAGCATAGATAATTCAGTTATTTATCAATCAGTTAAATCTGATTTTGATTCTGCAATTGAATATTTAAATAAAATAAAATTTGAAGAACAGCCTGCTCCGGGAGAGAGTGAGAAATCTGACAAGGATTATTTTATAAGAGCAAAAGTTTATACCAAGCTGGGTGCTTTTAACCAGATTACTGGAAATTATGATGAATCAATAAAATATCTTAATCTTTTATTAAAAGAAAAAAAACTTAGTGATAATGACAGGTCCAAGTATCTTAATAATTTAGCAATTTTAGAGAGATTTGACAAATCAACCTCTTATCCTATTGAAGAAGGTCTTGTATTGGTTAACGAGGCTTTAAAATATAATCCTTCATCTGACAAGGCTCGTAATCAAAAAAAAGAGCTTCAAATGGAAATTTTAGAATTCATAAAAAGAGCAACCTTTAACAGGGCAAATGAAGAAGCAGAAAATTTAATAAAAGACCTTGATGAAACTCTTTTTGGATTATTACCGACTGGAGAATGGAGAAGAAAAGTCTGCCCTGTATTTTTAGGATATAGTGCAAACCAGCTTGCTGCAGAAGGAGATATATTATCCAAAGAATCTCTAAAACAGTATGAAGCTATTAATTTTTTAATAATAGCTGTTAATCAAGGACATTTTATTGAGGATTTTTATGGCGATGAAACGAAACTTCCTGAAAATCCAACTAATGCAGATTATTATAAAATCATTGAAATCCGTGCAAAAAAATTAGAGAAATTACAATTATTAATAAGAGAAGTGCTTACAAAAAGCTGCGGAGTTTATCCAACAAAAACAAATCCAGGAGTTGCTGGAAAAACAATTGAAAAGCAGTTAAATGATGAAGAGATAGGGGCAAAGCAAATAATTCAAAGTGTGCTTGCTGAAGAAGAATTAAAAAATAAACAAACAGCGATTGTAAATTTTTATACAGTTTTGGTTTATAATCTTTTGATAAAAAATCCCGATATTGCTTTAATTGCAGGAGGAGGAAATATACTTGCTCCAAAAGGCTCACAAGAAATGTTAAGCAGATTACCTAATTATTATTTTTATAAATTTACAGGAACAAGAAAAACCAAGAATCCTAAAAAACCTATGGAATTGATTTATGAAAAAGTAAATATTGAAGATTTTACAAAACAATGCCAGGATATTAAATTTTGTGAAAAAGGAAGCTGCAGAAACGGGAGGTTTATTTTTACAATAGACAATGAAGATTGCAAGTTCTATAAATATGGCGGGATTACAACTAGCTGGAGAGATAAATTAACAAGAAACTGGTTAAATATTGTGACTATTGAAGAAATCATAATTCCATTAATCCCTTTTTTAACTTTGCCTGGATGGATTGCTAAGCCGATTGGAACAATCGGCGCTTCTGGAGAACCTTTAAGCTTAGTTGGATGGGGATATACTAGATTTGTTGTTGTAAGATGGGCTACAGATAGTTTGGGCGGTGCAAGAAATTTAATTGCAAGGTCAATTGCAAACACTGCGACAGCAGGATATTTAAAAGTCCATTTTCCAAGAGCATATACTATTCTTGGTTTGGGTCTGGAAATACCTGTTACTGTTACATCAATAACAACAGTAATGGAAGCATCACGTTTTGCACTTGGTTCTGTTGGAGGAGAATTAGTAAACGCTTTCTTAATGTTTATTCCAATTGGCTCTCCTATTATTCATGAAGAGATGTATGCTTTAACAAGGCTGGTTTATTCAAAAAATTATCTGGATAATATGCTTGAACTATTGCAGAAAGAAGCAAAAAGCGCGAAAATAAAAGAGGTTTTTGCAGCAAATTTAGAAGGAAGAAATAAATTATTTTTTGTAATGACTTCAAGCGGGAATGATGAGACAGTTTTTATCAGAAAATTCTTAAAAAATAGATTAGAAATAGAATCTAATCCCCTAATCCTGACTTTAGAAAACAGTGCTCAACTTCCATTTAATCAATTCAGACTAAGCAAAGATGTGAATTTAATTTTCAGAAGAGAAGCTAATTCGGCATATCCTTGGTTTGATTATTCAAGGATGCAAAATGTTTTGCAAAGTTCTGTGAAAAAATATGATGCTCTTTCAGGAGAAATAAACTCTATTATTCAAAAAATTGGAATTAAAAATGAAAAAGAATTATTATCAATTCTTCAAAAGAATTATTATGCAGAATTGACAAAAAATCAAGTTTATAGTTTATTAAAAGAATCAGAACTTAGGCCTGTGAAATTGAGCGAGCTTTCAGGAAAGATTTCAGATTGCTGCAAGGGAAAAACAGGAAAAATATTAGTGTGGGATGCAGAAGATTTGATTAGGGCAGGAACTTTTCAAGAATTAAAATCTAGCGAGAATTATTTTATTGCAGTTGCAGAAAATGGAAGAGCAGTGATATCAACTGAAGGGCCTGGAGATGAGATTGCAAGAAAAATCAAAGAATTAATGGATAATGATAAAATAATCAGCCTTGTAAAATTTAAAGTTAATGAAGATGGAGATATTATTTCTAATTCTTTTGAAGTTGTTCCACATCTTTCTACCTTTCAAGGAGAAGCAATGAAATTAATAGCAAATCAAGCCCTTAAAAGCAGAGGATACAGGCTTAGATTTTATAAAACTGATGAAGAGGCAATTCTTAAAAAATTTGCAAAAAGAGAGTATTTTGATGAAGCAACACAAACAAGAATCATTGTCCGCAATATTGAGCCAGATAAAAAAGTTATAGAGCTTATTGACGCAGATGGAATGAGAGTTGCGGTTCCTGCTCAAGATGATGGAAGAATATTTTATGCAGATGGAAAAGCAGTCACTCTTTCTGTTGTTGAAATAAAAACAACTACTGGAATTGAAAGAAGATTAAAGGCTGTTGAATGCGACAATTCAATGCTAATGCCTGATGGAGAAAGATTTGTATTAGTGAGAGGAAAGTCAGGTGAAAAAGACTGGGTTAAAAAAGGAGAAAAAGAACAGCTAAGAAATCCTGTTCCTGAAGATCCTCAAGTTATTTACAACCAGGACACAGGAAAAATTGATGTTGATTACGAGGGAAGTGGTTATTATATAAATGGAGAAGTTTTTTCAACTAAAGACAATATCGCGCTTTTGGAAGTTTTGGATGAAACAGGGGAGATAGAGCAAGTTCTTGTGAGAGTTCAAGAAAATAAAGTTGAAAATATTATAAATGATAGGCCAACATATTTAAGAGATGAAAACATAGGAGATAGTTTTGTTTTAGAAGGTGAGAACTATATAAAAGCTGAAGGGGTTGATAAGAATGGAAGAGTTCTTTATGGAAGTGACTTGACAAAAAAACTTTTAATAAGATATCCTGAAAGAGCACCTAAGGTTTATGAACCTTCTGATGGAGAATTCTATGATTCAGTAACAGGAGCTTATTATTTTTTTAAGAACAATTTAAACCCTAGAAAAGCTTTAATTTATCTTGAAGATTATAAATTACCTTCTGAAGGAGCTGAGATTCCAAGCGGCCCTGCAATTATATATGCAGATGTGGTTGATGATGAACCTCTATTATTCATGACAAGAAAAAATGAGTGGAATAATTTTGAAGACTTAAATCCTGATAAGCATGGTTTTGCATTTTTAGATTCAAATTCTGGCAGAAGATTAGTTTTCGGGCAGGATCCTGCTGCCCAGGAAGGCAAATGGCTTTTATGTGATAAAAGAGTTTCAGATAATCTATTATTTGAAAAAAATTTGGTAAGTCCTGCAAAGAATGGCAAAGGATTTAGGGTATATACTGATCCTGTCAGAGGAGAAATTTATGTAAGAGAAATAACCTTAGATTCCAATTCACAAATTTCTTCAATAGGAAGCCTTAGAAAATTTAATCCTGAAATTGATGATTTTGGGAACATGATAGGAGATAATCAAGAGAATGCTTTTTTTGACCCTCTGCATGGAGAATTTATAATGAGCAGCCCATGGCTTGATAAAAGATTAATTATTAATGTCAAAACAAAAGAGGTTAAGATAGAAAGAGTTTCTGTTGATAGTGCTGGAAATATCCATCCAGAATACAGGACTTTTAGAGCAGCAAAAGAAAGTCCAAGAGGAAGAGGAGAATTTGGGGGCAAAAGTTATGAAGGAGGAGAGAATTATGGAATTCAATTCGATGAAAAGGGGAATGTGATTTTTTTAGGAGAAAAAGGAGATGTTAATGTTTATGTTGAAGATGGAAGAATTGTATTTCATACTTCTGATGAAAAAGTTCCTGTAATGCTAAAAGATGATGGAACTATAGACATAACTTATGCAGATGGAACTGTAGAAACTTATAAAGTTCAAGCTGATGGCTCTATTAAACTAATCAGCCCTCAAGGAGGAAAAATAGATATATCTGATGAAAATTTAGAGATAAAAATTCCTGATACAGAAGCTCCAAAAACTGGAGAAGCAACTCCTGAAACAGGCTATTTAAGATTATATAAAGGAGAAAATATTGATGAAAGTGTTTTAGAACTCAAGTCATCTGTTGATTCTAGCGAGGGTCCTGTTGAAATTATTTTAAACGAAAATACTAATCTTAAGATATTTTTAAATGATGATGAATTAAGAATATTCGATGAATATAATCCTGATGGAATGGTTGTTGGAATGCATAGCGAAAATTTAGAGGATGTACAATTAAGTCTTTTTAGTGATGATAATGGAAATGTTTTAAGCCAGGAAATTAATGTTCGTGATTTATTAAAAGTTGTAAGGCATGAGCCAGGTTATGAAATTATAGAATTACCTAACGGCTTATATATTGATTCTAGTGGAAGATTAGCTGCAAGACTGCCTAATGGTGGGAAATTAAAAGTTTATAATCCAAAAGGCAGGTTAAATATTGAAGTTGCAAAACCTGCTTCTGGAAGCGAGAAAGGTCTTTTAAAAATATCAAGAGGCAATCTCGATGATGAAGTTTATGAAGATGGATTAAGATGGGCATTAGTTCTTCAGGATCATCCTGATTCTCCTAGCACTTTAAGGCCTCAATTGGAAAGTTTAAATGCAAATATTCCAGAAAGAAATCTAAGAAAAGGATTAATTTTAAGTGTTTTAGATGAAAAAAGAAGAGGAATAATATTTGAGCAATCAGTAATTGCAAGGTATGATAATGAGTTTAATTTAATAGCAATTTATGATACTGATAGTTTAGAGCAGATTGCTTTTGATAAATCAACAGGAACTTTGGTTAAAGGAAATAAAGGAAAGTATGAAGAGCTTAAACAAAATGGAGCAGATGGAAATCCTAACAAAGTTGTAAAGATTCAGAAAAATCAGGAAATAACATTATCAAACCCCTTAATTGATGAAAATTTGTATATTAGCACAGGCGATAATCTAATAACTCAGCCTTATCCGCACTTGTTAGACTTAAATTCAGGGCCTAAAGTTGAAGATATAATTATTGAGGATTCTACAAGAGGAACTATTTTTTGGAACCCTAATCTTGAGCCAAGATTATACAAAAAGGGAGAATCAGAACCTTTTATTATAATAAAAGAAGAGATTTTTTATGATTCTGTTAAAGAGAGAGTTGCTGTTTTTTATCCAAAACCTGCAGAAGTTAATGGAATTTCAAGTGACAAGTGGTATCCTGAAGTTAAAAAAGTATCTGAAAACACTCCTGAAATAATTTATAAAGACCCTGTTTCAGAAGAATTTATTCTTTATAATTATCAAACTCAAGATAAAAAGATAATAACAAAAGAAATGATATTATCAGACAGGAAATGGAGAGAAATTGAATCAGTCCGTGATGGTGTTGATATATCTGCCCCTAAATTAAAAAGCATAACAAAACAAAAAGTCAGAATTATTAGGTCTTATCTTCTTAATGATAAAGAAGGAACTTCAATCAGGCTTGCTTTTGATGAAGTTGATGGAGAATTAGCATTGGTTAATGAAAATGGAGAGAGAATTATTGGCAGAGAAAATGACTTGTTTGTGGATGGATGTGGAAATGTTTTAAAGCCTAATGACAAATTAGTGCTTCAAATTTTAGGGAGCAAGCTTCAAAAAATTGCAAAAATTCCTATTAGTTATAGATATGACAATGTGGTTCCAAGAATTTTTGAAACAAGCACTGGAGCAGAGAGAACAATTATGAAAGATAATGAAAAATTTTTGGTTTTGGTTGGAAATGATGGGACAAGGATTTTTATTAAAGATGCAAATGGTCAGCATATTAAAATAGACCAGGTTGTAAGATTCAGAGTTGTTCCTGAAAAAAGCGCTGATGTATGTATTTTGCCTGCTCCAAAAAATCCTGCTTTAGCTGAAACACCTGTAGGCCAAATAACAAGACTTGCATTCAGCCCTGTTAAAAAAGAATTAAGAATCTCTGATTTAAGAGGCAATCAAATAATCTTGCCAGAAGACAGCATATTAATGGATTCAAATGGAAATATCATTCATTATGACAGTATTTTAATTTTAAGCATTTTAGATGAAGAAGGCAAAAAAATCAAAGATATTTATGCTAAAATAATTTTTAACAGAGGAAAACTTAAAATATTAGACAAAGATAATAGGATTATATCTTTGGATGAAGACGGGCTTATAATTGTAAGTGGGAGAAAAGGCACTGAAGATATTATTGATAATCAAGGAATTCCAATACAATGGAATGATGGCATGAGCATAGTTTTAGGAGATACTAAACAAAATCCTGTTACTGAAAGATTATCAACAACTCCTGAAGGAAAAGGCTATCAAATAGGAAGAGATGTTAAATTAAAATTTAATGCAAAAGATAAAAGATTATCTTTGTTTGAAAATAACTATAGAAAAGAGCTATTGCTAACTGAAGATGATGTAATAGCAGATTCTTTTGATGGCAGTTTAATTTTTGGAAAGCCTGCAAAATTAAAAATTTTGAACCCTAATTTAAACACTATCCAAGAAATAGAAATTGTTGTAAGATTAGAAGATGGATATCCTAGAATTTATGATATTAATGGAAGGGAAATAAAATTAGATGAACAGGGATATGTTGCTTATTCTGGAAAAGATGGAATTGAGAGAATAAAAGATGTAAATGGGGATGATATACAATGGAAATCAGCAATGAGTTTCAGAGTTGGAGAAACTCCTGGACAGAATACTGAAATAATAATTCCAAAGCCAACTCCTGAAAATCCTTCAGTATATCAGATGAAAGTCAATTCAAGACTTAAATTCAATCCAAATTCAAAAGAGCTTGAAATACTTAATATAAGAAGTGAAAGGGTTTATCTAAAACCTAACCAAGATAAATTAGTTGATAGTGAAGGGAATGTTCTTCCTATTGATCAAGAAATTTATATGACTATATTTAAAAGGGGGGGGACTACGCCTTGGAAAAAAGCACAAAGTCTAAAAGTAAAATTAAAATTTGACTACATGAATACAAATGTATATATTATTGGAGAAAATGGAGGGGTCTTAAAATTAGACAATAGTTTTATACCCAGTTATGAAGCTGGATTTTTAGTTGAACAAACAAGTTCTGGACCAAAAATAATTTTAGATTTAAATGGAAAAGAACTATGGATATCGAGACCTAATTTTAAAATAGAACTGTCTTTGAATCCTATTGATAATGTTCCTGTAATATCTCCTGTTCCTGAAATCAGGGCTGGAAAAACTGTAAGAGTAGGTTCTTATGCAAGATTAACTATTAGTTCAAATGGTATAAGTCTTAAAAGAACTGGAAAAAACGTTGAATTATTTGAAAATGATGTTTTGATTGATTCATTTGGAGAAAAACTTCCGTTTAATAAAAAAGTTATTTTAAGAGTTGTTAATAAAATAGGAGATGATATTCAATATATTCCTGTTAAATTAATAACTGAAAATGGAGAATTAAAAATTATGCATTATGATGGAAGAATTATCAAATTAGATAATGAAAAATATCTTATTTTTAAAGGAGAATTTGGAATTGAATATGCATCGGATATTAATGGCAATAGTATTAAATGGAGTGATTATCATAAGTTTAGAATTGGGAAAGATGGTAATTTATTAGAAAGAACAAGGCCTCTGACAAAAGGTTATGAAAAAACCGAAGGTGTATGCAAGCCTAGAACAAAAGGTTATGAAGATAAAGGAATAGAATCTAATCATATAATAAGAAGACTTGGGTTTGCAAAAGGCAGTCCTTCCTATCTAACTTTTGTTGATGAAGAAGGGCTGCAGATTAGATTGCCGCAAGGACCTTTGGCCCAGCTTTCAACAATAAGCTTAAAATGCAAAAATAAATTAGGTTGTGCAAGCTCTCATCTAATACCAAAAGTTGCAGAAAAAGTTGATCCTGATAAATTGTTTAAGCTTTCTGTTTTTGAAGAAGAAAAAGAAATTTTCAGCATGCCTGTCAGAATATCAAGAGGAGATAATGGTATTATTGGAGTAAGTGACAGTTATGCAAGAGATTTCCTTATGACTATTGATAATGATGGAACAAAAAAATTGAAAGTAAAGGATTTATTTAATAATGTTGATGTTGAATTAAGAAGAAAAGATTCAGGCCTTCCTGTTATTATTACAGACAAAACAAAAATAATACTAAAGAATAATAAAGGAGATTATATAACATGCAGTTATCTTCAATGAATTTTATTTTGAATTAAATTTATAAAAAACATGGGAAAAAGAGAAACAAAAAAAACAGCAGTTATAGTGCTGATTTTGATAATAGTAATTATACTTATTTATCTTGGATTGACTTTCTTTACTAATTATAAAGAAGTTGCATCGAACATACCTGAACAAGGATTAAATGCATTAAAAGGATTTTCTTTTAATGGGTTATTCAGAGAAGTGCAGGTTTTGTCCTTTGCTCCAGAAGAGGATAAAGGTGTAAAGGATTTTTATAAAAATGAAAAAAGAATTGATGCAACAAATTATGTTGAAGAGAATAAAATTTCAGATGAAGGAGCTGATTATCTGTTTCCTGTTGATGAACAAAACGAGGAAGATAAATATCTAACTCCAATAGAAACTATAAACAATGAAATAAAATTCCAGAATTATTTAATAAATAATTACGGAGATTCTAATGGAGAAATAAAAGAACACATTGATGTATTAAAATTACAGAGAATACAGGAACAATTCAAATTAGACTGGAAAAATAATGACTTAGAATTTGAAGAAGCAAGCCAGAATGCAATTAATAATATTAATGAAATTTTAAAAGATAATACAGTTTCTGAAAAAACAAAAGATATTGCAAGAGAATATATTGCTGGATATTATTTTGACTTGGCTTTAAACAAGGCAAAATTCAAGGTTTTTCCAGAAGATGAGATGACAATCAAAGTAAAGGATGTGGAAGTGCAGAATTTTGATGGAGATTTTGTAAAATTTCCATGCACTCCTATGAAATTGAAGATTGAGATAAAAAAAGAGGAAACTGAAGGCAAAAAAGTCGTTGGAATAAAAAAAATTATAACAAAATTTAAGCCTGTTAAAAAAACTGGTCCATCCATTGATTGGATGAATATTTGTGATTACAATAAATTATTTGAAGATCCTTCTTGCAAACAAGTAAGCTGTAAGGAACAGTATGTTAATATATTAAGCACAATATGCAACAGAGATGGTGATTTCGGAAGCCTGGAATTGTCTTTTATAAGAAACCAGTTTGATTTAATAGATAATGATAATAATATTGAGAGCTCTGATATTTACATTTCAATAACAAATGACTTTAGTTCTTCTATAAAAGAATTAAAAAAAATAAAACATTATGATAACAGAATTAATATTAAACTAGGAAATTATAATTTTGCATTTGGAAATTATAAAGAGGCTTTAGAATATTTTAACAAAGCTCATCAAAGTTTTAGCTTAACTGAAAGTGAAATGTCTGAAGTATTGATGAAAAAAGCTCTTCTTACAAAATATGATGAAAATGAAATGCATCCTGTTGAAAAAACTATTAATCTTATTGATGCTGCTGTTAAAACTGATTCTTTTAATCAGCAGGCAGTTGACTTAAAAATTCAGCTGCAGAGTGAGATATTAAAACTTATTGATTTGTCTATAAAAGAAAGGGAAACAGAAGAAGAAACAAGTTTTTTATTAGACACTGAAGATTATCTTTCAAGATTTGCAAGAGCAACCACAATTGGAATAAAACCTGAGGTTCTTTTAAAAGAATCAATCTTATTAGGAGACGAGTCCATAACCCAAAAAAAGGCAATTTTAATGCTTATAATGGCTTTAAGAAGAGGCTATTTTGTTGAAGAATTTTATGGAAATAATTTTCTTTTAAGCGAAAATCCTGGAAAGGAATCTGAATATGAAAATAACAGAGCAAGAGATGAAAGAAAGAAAACAAATATTATTTACAGAATATTAATGGAGAATGATTTATTATCCGATGACCCTAAAGCCCAGATGAATTATTATCTTCTTTTAATTAATAATCTTCTTGAAAAAAATCCTGATGTTGCGCTTTTGGCAGGAGGAGGAACAAGAAACGGGGCAATTAATGTTTTAAAAAAATTAGGAAAAGAAAAACTTAAAAAATATGAAGGAGAAGTTAAGGTAAAATATCCTTGGGGTAACTCTCAAATAGCTTTTAAAAATATCTGGGAAAACCCTGATGTTACAATGGTGTTTAAATATATTGATATTGAGGAATTTATTGACCAAGGCAATGCTGGAAATGTTAATCAAGGAGATGCCACATTTATTTTTGCTAATCCTGCAAATACTTTTTATAAATATAAGGGATTATTAAATACTGAAAAAAGTTTGTGGTCAAAAAATTTTTGGTTAAAGCAGATAAATTTGGTAACTGTTTTAGATATTATACCTTATATGATTCCTTTTGCAATGGTTCCTTCAAAATATGCTGTAATGGTAAGTGGAGTGGCTGCAGAATCTAGAATGATAACTTTGACAGAATGGGCTACAATAAGATTTGCAAGTTTTAAGAACTTTGCTGGTTCAATGGCTGAAGTAAGAATGGCTTTATTAGGACCTTTGGAAAACAGGATAGTAGGTTCTGCATTGTATAGATTTTCTCCAAGGCTTGCAAGATTAACCATGGCAGTACCAGAGATTATTACAGTTGGAGCTTTTTTTATTACAGTTGATTATTCTTTGAATGTTTTAGGATTGCCTTATGCTGCATATCCCATTAATATGTTTATTATGACAAGTTTGGCTGCATCGACAATAACTCGGAGAGTTGCTTATGTTGGAGATTTAATTGAAGCTTCTGCTCAGCTTAACAAAGTTGTAGGGCAAGCTGCTGCAAAAGGCCTGAAAATTGGAAAGGATATCAAGATATTAGAAACAAATATGATACATCCTGAAACAGCTAAATCATATTTTTTCATGGAAGTTGCTCCTGAAAATATTGGAACAATAAAAGGCCTGTTAAGCTCTAATAAACGATTTAATAAAATGTTTTCTATGAATCTTCCTCTAAAATCAGGAAAATATGCTGCTTTTGAACAATATCAAATAAATGAAAATAATTTTCTTTTATTAGGAACCCCTTCAGGCCCTGACTTAGCTTCTCAAATTGCATTTGCAAGAATAGGGTTGCCTGCAACAGTTCCAACTAGTTTTTCAAATCTTCCTATACAACCATCTAAAATATTTGGAGATGCTGGAAAAGACTTTAGTCCTTTTGAAGCAAGAGAAAGGTTTATTTTAGCTGTAGCAGCTTCAGCAACAAAAGCAACAATAGAAACTAGAAATTCTCAGAGATTGCTGCCTGCTCCTGATAATGGACTGAAAACAGTAGAAAGAAGATTAGTTTTGTTGGATCCTGAAGAAATATTAGGCATAGACCTTACTCTTCTTGGAGCTGATATGACAAAAAAGATAAAATGCTGTGAGCCTGAAATAAGAGTTATAGAAGCAGAAAGAGCAATTGAAAATGGGCTTTTGAGTTTAGATGCTTTATTTTCTGAAGAAAAACTTTTATCTTCTGAAAGGCCATTAATGATTTTTATTGCTGTTGATAAAAATGGGTTTGTTAAATTTTATTCAACACAGCAGGCATTATTAAATGAATTAGAAAGTAAAAAAGCTGCTGATGGATTAGCTGAAATTGGAGAATTTAAAGATGCAAATGGAAATTTAATAGAAGAGCTAAAAGGAAAAGGAGAAGTAAAATCAATAACAATTCCTGGAGAATATTCTGAAGTTGAAAAAAATTTAATTAAACGAATTATTGATGATGCTTTAAGAAAAAGAGGTTATGCCGGAAGAAATATTTTATATGGAGATAAGAGCAAGGCAGTTGGTTATTATGCAGATGCTAACCGGGGAGATGCTATTTTTATTGTTGATAAAAATGGAAAAACTGAAATAGAAGTTGCAACAGCTGATGGAAGATTAGAATTTTTTAATCCTGAAAGACATAATAGAGTTTATTTTCTTGGATTAAGAAATCCGGAAGCTGTAGAAACAACTGGAAATGCAAGAGTTATTTTTACAACAGATTCCGGAGAAAATATTATAGTAAATGGATTTCAGGATATTGAAACAGGATTAACAAGGTTTGAACATAATGGAAAAACTTATGTTATTGAAGATTATCCATCAGCAAAACCTCATGAACTTGATGTTAATAATCCTAACCATGCTGCTGAATATAGAGATGAAGTAAATGGAAGAGTGGAATTTTACAGAGAAGATTCAGGAAGAGTCAAAGGAAAATTATTTGATAATGAGATAAATGATGTTGGTGTTTTAGATAATCCTGGCAAAGCTGTTATTTATGAAGCTGATGTTAATAGAGATGGAGTAAAAGAACAATTCTTAAGGCAAAATGATATTGATTTTGAAATGGGAAAAGTTCCTGCAAATGATGCTGAAAGATTGCAATTTCAGGAGGAGATTTTAGAAAAACCTAGAATTGTTTATAATTCTGAAACAGGAGAAGGATTTGTTCTTAATTCTGTGGCAGGAAAATATGAATTTTTAGATAATTTTAGGCCCAGTCATATTAATCCTCTTGGATTAAAAGTTATTGGAGACAAGGCTTATGTCATGCATCCCTGGAGCAAAGGAGAATGGCAGTTGTATGACCCAAATATACATGGAGTTATTCATAATCCTGTGACAGGAAGAGCAAATACAATAATAGAAGACAAGCTTGTTACAGGATTATTAGATAGTTCTAATGGATTATTTGTTTATAAAGATGATGATAAAAAAGACATAATATTAAATCCTGAAACAGGGAATGCTCATGAATACAAATCATCTGTTAATGGAGGAGAGGATAGCATCAGCTATAGAGATGAAGAAAGCGGATTAGGGTTAGTGAGAAAAACTACTGAACAAGGAGAAAGTCTGGATTATTGTTTTCCTCTTGATTCTTATAAAAGAGAGAGAGTTAAATTTTATAAAACTCCTGAAAAAGCAAGAAATGTCGGACATGTTTACAAAAGCAGCAATTTGGACAGCTTGTTAAAAATGTTAAAAGAAAATGGATGGGAAATAGAAGATACAAAAAAAGGCGCAGTGTATAGCAGGCTTGAGGAAGATGAATTTATAGAATATATTGAAATAAGAAATATTATTGGAGCTCAAAATAAAGTTCAATATTCAATAGCTCTTCCAATATCGAGCATCAAGACAGTGAGCTCTATAGAAGAGCTGAGGGAATTTTTAATCAGGAACAGCGATAAATATGAGTTGATGAATTACAGAGAAACCAGTTCTCCAAAAATCCCAACAATTGGGCGTTATACTTATTTGAAAGGAGTTAGTGTAAGAAAAATTGGAGGAGATAAGTATCCTGAGAGATTTATTTTTATTGAGGGACTTAAAAAATACTCTTTAGACACTCCAATTTTAGAAGAGCCTGCCAAGCCTGCTCCGAATAATCCTAATGTTGCTGATACATTTTTACCTACTTTAAATCTAGGAGAAAGCATAACTATTGCTCAAATTGATGATGCAACAGGAGAGTTAATATCTTTTGATGTTGGAGGAGAAGAATTAAACTTAATTAATCCTGATTTAGGAACTGCTGGAAAATTAAGAATTTTAGAACTGAATGAAAAAACTGGAAATATGGAACAATTTCTTGAAACGAATATTCTTACAAAAGCAGATGCTAATGGAAATCTTAAGGTTTTTGATTTATATGGAAGACCTATTTTTATAATGCCTGATGAAGCAGGTGGAAAACAGGCAATGCATGTTTTAGGAGTTTTAGAGCCTAAAACTCCTGGATACTATGAAACTGTAAAAAGCACAAATAATAAGCAAATGTATGTTCCTGGTGATGGAAAAATAGAGATTTTAGATTCAAATGGAAATGCAATTACAGAATGGATTCCTGGAAAAACTTTGGGAAAAGATTCCGGAATTGTAGATGCAAAAACTTTGGGTAAATGTGACATTGGTATTCAAGCAAAAACAAGTATAACTGGAAGTGCGATTGAAGATCCTATTAAATGTGATATAACAATAACTCCTGAAGAAGTTAATTCTTTTGAATTAAGCATGAAAGAGCAGGGATATAAAGTTGATGGTGTTTGGAGAAATCCTGATGGAGCAACTGCAATTATATCTTTTGTGAAAACAATTTCAACAGGAGGATATTTAAGAAGAACAGTAAGAGTTATGAGCCAGACTCAAGAGGCTGTTAATTTTGTTGCTGATTCTATACCAGAAGTATGGAAAATAAGGCCTCCAATTCAAGCTGGTGAAAGATTAGTTTATGCTGATAATGATATTGCAATAGTAAAAAGACAAGATGGAAAATTAACTGCAGTTATTCCTAATATTTATGGAGATAAAATACTTGGGCTTTTTGGAGAAGTTATTGCATATGACCCTTATAAGAAACAACTTTTAGTTATGAGGGATGATATTGTTCCTAGAGAAAATGTTTTGGGAATTTATAATCGAGTAGATAAACAAGAACATGGATTTAATTCAAGACCTAGCTATAAAAGTTTTAGAAAAATTAGCCCAACTGTTTTTTGGGATATTTTAAATGATGAAGTTATTATTAGAAATAAAGAAACTAACAACTTAATTAGAATTAAACCATTTTTTATTGCTGATTCTAAATCTACTAATGGTAATCCTATTGTATTTTTTGAATATGATAATAGTAAATGGTTATATGAATTTGGAAAAAGAGAAAAAATTAGTTTAAGCACTTTAACTTCTACTGGTAAAGCAGCGGGTGTGGGTAAATATGGAAGATTTTTTTATAGTTCAAAAACTGATGAAATTTTTTTAAATGTTGCTCCTGCAGGTTCTTTTACTGATTTTAGAATTATAAAACCTAATTTTAAATCAAGATTTTTAGGAGATTTAGTCATGGAATTTGATTATCCTATAGTTCAAGGAAATGAATTATCTGGAAAACCTTGTATTTCTATTGATGGGGATGTTTTTTTATTTTATAGAACTGGTCAAGAAGCAAGTATACTTAGAATAATTGATCTAGAAACAAAAAGAATATTAATACGATTATTACATGAAGTAAGGATTATTGATTTTAAATTTTATATGCCTGGAAGTAATGGAAAAACTGAAAATGCAGTTATTTATAAGGATATATTTTATAAAAAAGAGAGATGGGTTATTCACTGGCCAACAAGAGAAATTGGAGAAAGAGCAACTTTGCCTGAAGGTGTGATTAAAAATACACAAACCTACGACCCTTCTAAATACGGCGCAGACTTCCTAGACAACGAAGGAAAGCACTGGAGATATAATAAAGATAAAGATGATTTTGACTTGATTGATGAAGCTCAGGAAATTCAAGAGATGAAAGAAGAATTGAAAAATCCTCCTAAACTAAATAAAGTATATGCTAGGTCTCCTCAATTAGGAAAAAAGCCTGTTGACAATGCTTTTACAACAGAAACAGCTGAAAGAAATTATTTGCAAGTAAACCCTATAACAGCTGAGAAAACTGCATTAAAAGACGAACAAGGAAATATTAAAGATACAGGAGATGCTAGTTTTTTCAAAGATAAATCTGGAAAAAGAAGAGTTTTAAAGAAATTAAGAATGATAAACTTAGCTAAGAATGAATTATTTGCCAGGGATTTTTTAAACGGTCTTGGAAAACTGACTGACTTTCCAGTAACTTCTCCTGCTGCAAATGGCTATGCTAGTTCAGATGGTAATTTTTATGTTGTTTATGAATTTGTTGAAGGAAAAATACTTTTTAGCAAGAAAGAAGGCAAAGACCCTGTTCAGCAAATTTATGATGCATATCCTGATAAAGATAAGGCTGATAAAATAAGGGCAGCAATGGCACTTTTTAAAGTTCTTGTTGGATGGATAGACAGCAAACCAGATGCATTTATTATTCCTAGTAATAAAGACAAAATAACTGCAATAGATTTTGAGGATATAGATTTTGAAGAATTTAAAGAATTATTAGAGAATGAAAAAGAATTTTTAATAGTATTAAACAACGGAGCATGGCCAGGAATAAGCAGTTTATCTCAATTAAACAATCAAGTGTGGGCAAATAATTTAATGCAAATAGCAGAACAAATAAGTTCTATTGATGATTTACAATTTTATCAAATGATTTTAAAAGCACAGCAAAAAGCAGGTTTTAAAGGAAATGAGTTAGGAGTTAATTTAGATAATCTTCGGGAAATAAAGAAAAATTCAAAATTATATGCAATAAAAATATTAAAAATGTTACGAAAAGTAGGCAGGTTAGACCCTTCTGTTGTAATTCCTGAAATTCCTTTAACAGACCCAATTAACCTGGATAGTGCAGGCTATTTATGGAGATATAATTATGAAAAACAATTATTTGAGTTAGTTTCAACAAATACTTTGAGTAGAGGAAGATTGGATAATTACAGATATTTGCCTATTCAAGGGCAGGAGGCAATGATAAAAACAAGAATTTCTGAACTTGCAAATGCAAATTCTTTAGAAGATGTCTTGAGGCAACAGGCACAGAGGATAAAGCAAAAATATGGTGTTGAGGATAGCATTGCTAATCTTGGAGTTTTGTTTAGCAAAGGTCCTTCAGGAGGAACTGACAGTTATCTTTCTATCTCGAAAGCAGAAAGTGCATTGCAGCAAACAAATATATATTCTCCTGAGCAAAAAGCAAAGATAATAAAAATTTTTGAAGAAATTGAAGATGAACTTGGAAATATGCCTGAAGAAATTTTAAATGATTTAACCAGTAATGAAATTTCAGGAACCAGCTTGTCTATAGAAACCTTGGATTATTATAAAAGAACAATCTTAGATATTTTAAATAAAAATGAAATGAATCCTTCTGATTTTGTAGATGCAATGACTTTTGTCTTGTCTAAAAATCCTGATTTTTTAATGGAACTTCAAAAAAGCTCTGAATTAATTATAGGAGCCAAGAGTGATTTGGATTCTTTTTTAGGAGCAGAAGGGGCAAATGTATATAATCAAGTATTTATTTTAGGAGACGGAGAAATTCCTGCTGTATTACAAATGAAAGAATCGGATTTAGCTAAACTAGTATATGTAAGCAGAGAAACTATGCTGACTGAAAGAGAAAGAGAAGTTCTATTAAATGCAAAGAATAAAGGCGAAAGCAATGAAAAAATAAGAGCAATTCTTATAAACGGGATAGTTTATAGAACTTTAATGGGAAAAGTAAATGGTCCTGCTGGAATTTTCAAGGAAACAAGGGATTTTGTTGTATCTATGGGTTATCAAGGAAGAATTGCTCAACAAGAATTTCAGAGAATTTTAACTGATAAAATAAAGGCAAAAATGAATCAAAATAGCCCTGAATATGACTCTGAATTTGCAGCCCAGGCTATAAAAATTTATGGAGTTATTGGCAGGAGAATCAACAGAGGAGAATTGGGAAAAAACCTTGTTTTTATTGATTCAGGAACAAGAGGGTCAATTCCCAGCTTTTTAGCTGTAATGCATAGAATAATGAATCCAAATGGAAAAGCATTAGTATATTCTGTTGGAGTAGAGGAAGATTATTCAGAAGTTATTCCACATTCTACAGATTTAACTGGGTCTATAAATATTGAAAACATGCAAAGATTTTCTGATTTAATGAATGATGAAGATGATAATGCTCAGATTGCTTATTTTACTAATGCACGACAGGAAATATTGGCTGTTTCCCAATATCAAGATTTAATACAAAGAGCAATGTTACCTTAGTCTGCAAGATAAAGGATTTGTTAATTACACTACGTCATAATACATCCCTCCTTTTCAAAATAGTTTGAAATTCTATCCATAGCCTCTCTCACTGTTTGAAAATTACTATTCTGTAAAA
>JAGVWU010000063.1 GCA_018304145.1 Candidatus Pacearchaeota archaeon
ACGAACTAGAAACTCCATCTCAGGCTTTTATAAGGAAACTTAAAAAATGAAAAATCAAAGAAATGTATCGTTAGGAAATATTAACGGGATAAAACAGATGAAAATTTATTGGTAAATATATAGCTCCTCGAGAACTAATTTCTTATAACATTTAACAGCTCATTATATGGGTATTTTCCTTGATGTTTCCAGGTTTGCCTTATTGTTTCAATAATTGCATATTGCTTTGCTCCTTCTCCTGTTCTATGTCCACCCAACATTTTTCTCCAACCTATAGAATTCCTAATCTTTCTTTCACAAAGATTGTTATCAAGACTTATTCCTTCAATTTCTATTGCTGAAAGCCAATGATTTCTGTACGCCTTTAATCGATTATCAATAATACTTTGTGCTTCTTTACACCAATGTTTGTAATTAATAATTTGATTCAGCTTTTTTTCAAATTCTTTTTTCTTTTCAATTCGCAGTTCTTTTGAAGGATTTTCTCTTAGAAAATCTGACATCTCCTTATGGAGATGCTTCAATTGTTCATAAAATTTAACAATATTTTTCCGAGGATATTTTTCTGCTTCAAACTTTGCTTTTCTTAAAAGATGTGCCCAACATTTTTGATACCATTTTGCAAAATTATCATAGGCCTTAAAACAATCACTAATAATTCCTCCATGATAATCTTCTCCAAAAATATTAATCAATACTCTTCTTGCTCTCGAATTTTGTATTGTTATAAATACAAAATTCGAGGTAACTATCATCCACAAATACCATTGCACGCCGTTAACAGGCCATGAAGTCTCATCACAATTAGCAAAATCTTGATTTTTTAATTCTTCTTCAATTTTATTATAAGATGGTTCAAGCTTATTAGCGACTCGTCCAACGGAATCATTGATTGCTTTTGGAGTAAAGTTTATTTTTCCATTGGTAACATTATCAAAGAATTTAGAAATATTTGCATAGGAGCCTGAAAAATTAAATTTCAATTCTGTAAAAAGTGTTTGAAGATTATATCCAATCATTCCTCTTTTAGGAATATCTGGGTGAGTTCCTATGCAAAACTCACCGCAATCACAAGGATAAATTTCTTCTTCAACCTCGATAACTATTGCTTTTATTATTGCATCATAAACATATCTCAATCTTGTATCTATATCCCTTATAGAAATTATTTTTCCACATCTCGGGCATCTTCTTTCAAGTTTTGCCTTTATTTTTCTGTCAACATTTTCAGGAGCTTCTTTATTTCCACCATTAGAACCAATCGGTTTTCCACGAGGTTTTGGCTCTTTTTCAGTATTATTAATATTATTTTTGAAAGGAAGTTTTGAAGAGGGAGTATTTTCATTCAAGAATTGCCTTAACAATGCTTGTGTTTTCTTTAATTCATTTAGAAGTTCATAATATTTGTTTTGCCATTCAGATGCTTGCTTCTCTTTGTAATCCAATTGTTCTCTTAACCTTTTATTCTCTTCAAAAACATTAGTCCTTATGTGTTTCATCTTCAAGAATTACCAATATGACTTTTTTACCTAAAAATTCTTTTGGACAATCTACTTTTGATCCAGTTCCAAAAGAAGTAACTGTTCTTTCAAGAAAACCTTTGATATTTTTTAACTTTAATTCAGATTTATGATTAACTTCTATTTTCTTCATATATATTAAATATATATTAAGTATATAAACTTTATGTTATCGTCTATGCTATATATTTGCATTTATTGCTCTGATGGAGAGTACACGCCATACAATCTCATTTGATTAATCCAATAAACCCATAATGCTTGAAGCGCCTCGCTTCTTTTAGAATCTGTTAAACCTATTGTTCTGTATCTAGGTTCCATATCTAATTTTCCGTTCATAATATCATTAAAATCCCTTGGCTCTAACATAATCTCAGACAAACTTGCACCATTTAAAGAAAGGTCTATTATAAGCCCCCTTTTATTTCTTGCATTAGCTGGAAAATGAGTTAAAGGAGTATAGTTTTTGTATTGTTTGAATCCTAATTTATCTAAAAAAGACTTAGCTCCATCTCTTAGTTGATTATATTGCGGTCTTGATAACACTAAATCAAATGCTTTTTGTGCAAAATTTCTGTTAAGATAAACATAAAACCCTCTGGGACCTATCTTAGCTTCACCAGGACTTGATGACAAAACATAATGATAATCTGTGCTTAAGTTTGGAAATAGAAAACCCTTACTTTCAGGTTGTATATCTACAGAGGGTTCTTCTGAACCTCCAACTTCAATTGAAGATGCTCCTCCCAATCCATCTAAAATGTCATCGTACATAAAATATCTTTAATTAAATGGTTTAAAAAGATTGTGGGGATATAGAACTTTGATTTTTTAATAATGTGATAAATGACATTATATGGAGTGTAAGATGGATGTGATGAGTGAGATTAATGTTAAAAAACAATTGTGCCACAAATCTTCTTGTAACATAACCTCTAATTTGAATATTTTTAAATTTAGAATATAAAAACATTACATCTCTTCCATTGTCTCAATACCAAGAAGATGAAGAGAATTACTTAAACAAGTTCTGAAAGAATCAACTAACCTTAATCTTAAAATCTTCTCTTCTTTTTTTTCTGCAGTTAAAACTTTGCAATTATGATAAAATTCATTAAAAATTTGGCATAATTCATGAGAATAATTTGCAATCAAGGAAGGATTAAGATTCTTTTCTGCATTAATAATAATTTCAGGAAACTCTGAAATTTTCTTAACCAATCTTATTTCTTCTTTGCTTAATTTTTGTTTTTTAAGATTTATTTTTCCTTTGTTTATGTTCTTTTTTTTGGCTTTTTTGATTATTGAACTTGCTCTTGCATAAGAATATTGAAGATAAGGGCCTGTGTTACCTTCAAAACTTAATGCAGATTCCCATGAAAATTGAACATCTTTTATTGGCTCATTTTTAAGGATTATATATTTTATTGCTCCAACTCCGACTTTTTCAGCATCTCCTTTGGTTTTTCTCTTTTTTATTTCTTCTTTTGCTTTTTCAATTGTTTTTTCAAGAACATCTTCCAATAAGATTATATTTCCTTCTCTTGTTGCTATTATTTCATTTCCAAATTTAATTATTCCAAAGGGAAGATGAATCAGGTTATCTGAAAATTCATAGTTCATTAATTTTAATAAAATAAAAAGTGATGAAAAATGAGCTTGTTGACGAAAATCAGTAACATAAATCATTTTATCGAACTTGTATTTCTTGAATCTTTCAGCAGCAGCCCCTAAATCATAAGTTATGTAAGAGGCTGTTTCGTTTCTTCTTAAAATGTATTTTTTGCTTTCTGGATTTTTTTCATCCAATTGAACATAAACAGCACCATCATTTTCTCTTTTTGCTAATCCTCTTTCCAGTGCAAGAGCAACAATATTTTTTCCTTTTCTTGTGAATTCGCTTTGTCCTGTTGTTTCATCAAAACTCACATTCAATAAATCATAAACTTTTTTAAAACCCTTTCCAGAAGCTTTTCTTATTTCATCCCAGATTTTTTCTGTTTTTTTATCTCCTAATTCTAAAAGTTTTATTTTTTCTTTTGCTTTATTAGTCCACTCATTATCTGCAAATTCCTCTTCCTGCTCCATACCTTCTTTTGCCTCTGATTTTTCTTTTCCGCAAAAATTAACATATAATCTTAACAGTTCTGCTACAGGATCTTTTTTTAAAGCGTTTTTATCCAGCCACAGTTCATAAGCAACAATTAATTTTCCAATATGTAATCCAACATCCCCCAAATAATTAATTCCTATAGGATTGTAATTAAGAAAACTATAAATCCTCATCATAGAATCTCCAATTATTGTTGAACGAATGTGCCCTATGTGCATTGGTTTTCCTATGTTTGGAGCTGAAAAATCAATACAAACAGTTCTTTTTTTGCCCAGATTAGTTTTTCCAAAATTAGAATCTATTTTTATTATCTGTTCTGCTAAAAAAGTTTTATTTACAAAAAAATTAAGATAAGGTCCGGAAGAAGTTATTTTTTCAATTTCTTTTGGAAGTTTTTGAGATAGTTGTTTTGCTATATGCTCTGCAATTAAGTTCGAAGCTTTTTTTTCTTTCTTAGAAAGAATAAAGCAAGGAAAAGAATAATCCCCTAAATCCTCGCTTGGAGGCACTTCAATTAAATTAAGAAGCTCCTCTTTTCTTAAGCCTGTTTGTTTTGAAAGCAAGTCAATTATGATTTGTTTTAACATACCTTAATTAAGAGTATAAGATTTATAAAAGTTGATGTTTTATGCTTTATTATTTTGTTGCAGGATGAGAAGAGAATAAGAGAAAATATATAGAAATAGTTAAATAGTTTGTAAATGTATTGTTATTATGAAAATAAAAGAAAACAAAAGTTTTTTTCTTATGCAATTTGGAGACACTCCTCAATTGAGAGTCTTTGATTTTTTAATAAGCTTTCATTTTTTTGATTATCCTATAACAGAAATAGCAAGAGAAAGCAATGTAGGCTATAATTCTATCAAGACTTTTTTTCCTAATTTTATTGAATCTGGAATTGTCTGCAAAACTCGAAAGATAGGAAAATCAGATTATTTTAAATTTAATTAATTCCAAAAAATAATTAATCTTTAAAATCTTATATTAAGCATGGAAAAGAGGTGCATGATTTGTGATGAAGTCATTGATGAAGATTATGGCAAACTAAGAGGCACTTTGTTGAAAGTAAGAGATGAAAATCATCAGAACTATTTTATACCTGTCTGCAATCAATGCCAAAAACAAGAGAATTGGATTGAAAAAGCAAAGGTTAAAGGGGCTTGAAATTAATCTTTGACATACCTTTTTATAAGTTATGTTATAGTACGTTTAGGATAAATTTTTTTTTATAACTCAATCTCACTGACTCTCCTCTTCCTATCCTGTATGATATTAATGAGATAAAAACTTTTGGTGATTGCACCTTTTTCGGACCAAAAAAGCTTAAATAATAGCTAAACTACGACGATAGTAATGAAAAAGGTGTTGTCAGACATGTATTTCTTGGG
>JAGVWU010000018.1 GCA_018304145.1 Candidatus Pacearchaeota archaeon
TTTTTATTTGACTGGCTCTTGGATGAACTTGGTTTCTCCGACGACAGAAAATCTTACAGGAATTAAAAAAATTGGAAATTCATATTTTGCTTGGGGAGAGAACGGAACTTTAATTCATAGTTTGAATGGAACTGATTGGCACAAGGAAACTTATTTGACAACAACAGCGAATATAAATGATGTTTGTGGAGATGAGAACAGGTTGTTTATTATTCCCAATGTTTTTAATTTAGTTTATCAGTATGATGGAATCAATTTAAATCATTTTTCAGTTACACCCAGACTTGAGCAATTTTTAAGTTGTGATGGAAATTCTTCAACAAATGTTTGGTTTGGTGCGACAGATGGATTGATTGGAAGAGTTGTTGGGACTTCAAAT
Organism: Candidatus Pacearchaeota archaeon; assembly: GCA_018304145.1. Taxonomy (GTDB): domain Archaea; phylum Nanobdellota; class Nanobdellia; order Pacearchaeales; family GW2011-AR1; genus ARS1285. The sequence continues at coordinate 380 of JAGVWU010000018.1, forward strand.
ACAATGGAAGAGATGAATAATCCTTCTGTATTTGGAGGAGATATTGATTATAGGAAAATTGAAGTTAATTCTGCTAATGATGTTTGGATGTTTGGAAAAAGTACTTATTTGTATAATTCTCAAAATGGGGGGGATAATTGGGATGAGAGTTATGTTAATAATTATTTGAACGATATTTTAAAAGATTCTAATGGTGTGCTTTGGGTTGTAGGAAATGATGGAAACTATCCTGGAGAAGGAAAAATAAATAAGTATAGTGGATCAATTTGGACAGAAATAAATATCCCCACTATCTATTTTATAGAGGGAATTTCTGAAGATTCGCAAGGAAGAATTTGGGCAGTTGGAGGAAAGCAGGACGAAACTGATGGAACAATTTTATATCTTCATGGAGATAATTTTGAGGAGATATCAAACCCTTCCGGAAATGCTTTGTATAGTGTCGAGGGAGAAATTGCTGTTGGAAAAGATGGAACAATAATTAGATATGTTGAATAAATTTTTTTAAGGAATTTCTAAATATACATCCGCGATGTCGCAAGATTCTCCTCCAACTATTGGAGTTATTTCTATTTTGTAAGGATTGTGAATATTAAAAGTTTCCATGTTAATAAAATAACTTTTAGCAGATTCTTTTTCTGGAAGGTAAACTTTCTCTCCGTAATTTTCTGCTTCAGTTTCGGGATTCTTAGTTCCTAAAAAAGATTCACTTGTGCCTTCTTTTGTTAATCTAAAACTTTTTGTTTCTTCTTCCCCTCCAATAGAAACTAAAAGTTCATCTAAATCAGTGGTCCCAACTTTAATTGAAAGTTTTAGATAAGTTTTTTCACCTTCATTAACTTGTTGGTTGTCATCTTCATCGATAAACCCCTTGCAAGTATATTCCCCTATTTTTATTTGGTCAAAAACTTCGAAGCAAGATTCGGCTCCAGCAATTTCATCGGTTACGAAATTATTTACAAAAATCCAAACGATAGAAATTGCCGCGACGACAAGACCAATCATTATTACGGTGGTTACAACTCCAGAAAGTGCTTTGTTGTTCATACTTAAAACAGGAGGGTATTATTTTTAAAGTCTTTGGATTTGGTTATTTGTAAAATCTGTAATATCACTAAGCTGAATATAAATGACATCCTCCGCACATTTCAAGTGCAAGAATTAAAATTAGAATTGTTTCAATAGTCCATAATTTGAAGAAGATTTGGAAATATCGACGGGGAAAGAAAGGAGATTTAGGAAAAATGAAGAATTTTAGGATTTTTTTGTGATGGTGGATTTGATTGTAGGACGGCGTCGTTTGTTAAGTCGTGGAAGTGGAATGAAATGGAGCGAGAGCCTGCAAGGTGTGACAAGAAATTCTGAAAGAATTTCGCAGAGTTGTGAGAGGACACTTATATTAATTTTAAAGATGGTACTTTAGAACGGCGGGAACGCTGTCCAAATAAATAAAATATGCGTGCGTCTTTTTTGCTTCTTTCTAAGAAAGAAGATGAAATAATCTTTGGCGTGGAAAGTTTTATATATCTCTTTCTTTGTTTTATTTTTATGGAAATAATCTTTGTAAGGCATGCAGAAACAAAAAATAATGTAGATGGAACTATCCAAGGACCAGAACATGGAGACATAAATGAGAAAGGAGAAAAAGAAATTGAAAAAGTTAGTCAAATATTAAAAGATGAAAAAATAGATGTTTTTTATTCTAGTGATATTCCCCGATGCAAAATAACTTCAGAAGAAATAAATAAATTTCATAATTTAGATATAAATTTTACAGAATTGATAAGGGAAAAATATAATGGGGACTGGACTGGAAAAAATTATAAAGATGTTAGCTGGGATCAGCTAGAAGGAACATTTGAAACGAGAAAGGTTAATAATGGAGAAAGTTTGACAGAGGTTAGACTCCGTGCAAGAGAACTTATCAAAGAATTATTAAATAAATATGGTGAAACAGATAAGAAAATTTTAGTTATAAGTCACGGTGCATTTTTAAAAATATTAATTGGAGATTTATTGGGAATGGAAATAAAAAATTCTATATTTAATTTAAAAATTAATCATTGCTCACCAATTAGAGTAAATTTTAGTGATATGGTTTTTGAAAACAAAAATCATAAAAATGTCCCAAGTGTTTCTTTATAGGAAAATTTATAAGTAACCTTTTTTAAGTAGTAAATATGGAAAAACAACAAAGCAAAAAGGTTATTTGTCTTGAAGGTATAGTTGGAGCAGGCAAAACTACTCAGATAGAACTATTATATGATAAACTTTCTCCAAAGTGTTATTTAATACCTGAATTAAATGAAATGTCTCCTATGAAAGAAGTTAGAGAAGACCTTAAAAAAACAGGGAGAATTTCTAACATGACTAATCAAGATGTCTTAAAAATTATTAGAGCGAGAGGCGAAATTCATCAAAGATTGTTGTCCGAATCAAACAGCCATTTAGTTTTAATGGATAGAGGAATTTATACTGGAATGGTTTTCGAATCAGGGGAGATGGAAATGTGGGAAGTTGAGCAGGCAAGTAAAAAAGAAGGAGTTATAGTCCCAGATCTATGCTTTATATTATATTGTAGTTCTAATAAAGCATTAGAAAGGGTTGATGAACGGAGAGTAAGAGTTGGAAAATACAAGCACAGAGCATTTCATGAAAATGCGGAATATATTGAAAAAACAAAAGAAAGATATTTTGAGATTGCTAAAAAGCGACCGGTAATATTAATAGAAACTTCTGGAAGCAAAGAAGAAATTCATAAAAAATTGGTGGGAGAAATTTACCATGATAGATTTTTATAGTCAGAGAAAATTATGGGGGACTCACAGAATCTATAAAGAAACTCTTAAATTTGATGAGATTGTTAGAGAAGTCTTTGAAGAATCTAAAAAATCTGAAGGAGTTAATCATCCGATGGCTGTATTTGCCTATGGATCTCCTGGAAGGTACGAACTTACTGGAGGTGATTCTGATGCAGACATTTTAATTGCGGAACCTTTCAAAAATCAAGAAAGTGATAGATTGAAAAAAGTTCTTAAAAAAAGATGGGGTGCTTTTGATTTTTCAAAAGTAGATGTCCCTCCTTGGAGCACATATGAAGATATAGAAACTTTTTTGAGGACAAGTCTTGTTGAAGGAAATCAGGTTTTAGAAACACGATTTATTTGTGGAGATGAAAGTGTTAGAAAAGAAATAGAATCTAAAAAGAAAGAATATGATTCTCCACATAGAGAATTAGTGAATATAATATTTAATAGATTATACTTTGATCAATATTTTAAGCAAAGAGTAAGAAATGGTGCAAAAAATATAAAATATTGTAATGGTGGAACAAGAGATTTTTTAGTATTTTATTGGTATGATAGATTATGTAGGAAAGTTGATGGAGAAGAAACATCATTATCTGGCTTAAAACAACCTAAAATAAAAGAAGGACTAGAAAGATTAATGATGGAGGGAGTAATTAATGGAGAACAATTTGGAAGAGCTATCTACGCAGTTAATGGTTTAATTGAACTAAGAACAGATTCACTCATTGCAAATCGGGGAACAGAAGAAAGAGGGTTATCTGTCTTAGACGACAGATTAATTGAGAAATTACAAAAAGATTTTCAATATCCTACTAAAGAAAGAGTAATAGAGTTTTTTGAATATGTTACTCGCTCAATAGATGAAGTGGTAAAAATATCTTTAGAAAGAACCTTAGACATAGGATCAACTTTTTATGGTAACAAATGGAAAGAAAGAATTAAATCTGCTTACTCCACTAAGACACCTCAAGAAGAAAGACTTAGGATTCCAGATATTGATGCTCCAACAAGAATTGCTTTGTTATGGGGTGCTTCTAATTCAGGGGATTTGGAAGGATTTCAAAAATTGTCCAAAAGATATACAAATACAACGGATTGGGGAACAATAGCCTCAATTGCTTGTAGTCCTCTTTGTAGTTCTAAGATTCTTAATGAAATTGGAACAGGAATTGCTAAAGAAAACGGATATGGCTATATTTTAAGAATTGTTGGTAGAAATAACAATACAAAGAAAGAAACATTAAAACAAATTGCAGAAGATTCAACGTTAGATAAAAGATATACCGAAGTTGCTAAAACTGCCTTAGAGCATGGAAGTCAAAGAGCAAATAATTTAATCTAAATTCTCTGGGCGGAAAAGATTATTTCCTATTTGTTTGAACTCTCACTTTAGGCATTCTCAAAAAATTGAAACTAACCTCGGGATTAAGAGACCTGAAAGGCACGAGGCGAGGCACTCGTGAGTTTTTTACGAAGTAAAAATTCCCCTGAATGAAATGAAGGGCGTAGCGGAGTGCAACGGAGCGGAGTTTTAATTGCTGTTTAACTCTTACGAATGCTTAGAGCAACGAGAAATAACTGCAAGTGATTTTTACATTCAACTAATTGTAGAATTTGTGCACTTCCAGAAAGTGCTTTGTTGTTCATTTTAGATTTCGTACTCGATATTTTTACAAGTGTATTCTTTTGTTCCGGATTTTGTTTCTCCAGTTAAAACTGGTGTTAAAATTATTTTATCATCGTTTCCTGCGATTAATTCTGATTCTGAAACTCCACCTTTATCTAATTGCTTAAATCCTGAAAGAACTTTGCTTTCGTAATTTCCCTCGCTGTCGTAAATTTTAACTTTCATTCCAGAGATTGGGATGTTTCCTAAATTCGAGATTACTAAATTGTTGTCGGAGAAACTTGCTTCGAGGTTTATTTTGTTGCAAGCGAGTTCGATGTTTTCTCCGAATTTCATTATTGCTTCTTGGCTCATTCCTCGGAACCATAAAAAAACTATCATTCCTATGACGACAACCATCGCGATTAATAGAACTGTTGCGATGACTGGCGATAAACCTCTTTTCTTTTTCATAGAATATATATGAGATTGTTATTTTTAAATTCTTTGGATTGATAAGGAGGTAATTTCTCTCTTGAAAAATCGTTATTCCTAATCCTTAAATCCTAATTCTCTTGCCCGAGTTAAATCAATTTTTAGAAGAATATCCCTCTC
>JAGVWU010000015.1 GCA_018304145.1 Candidatus Pacearchaeota archaeon
GAAGCAATTGCTGGCTTATTCTTGAGGTTAATTGAAAAATGAGTAATAGAAATTATAGAGTAAGTACCCCATGCAAGAATAACCGTATACTACAATAAAGATTTGCATTGCAAATCTTTATAAAACAAGATTATTGTTAATAATTAGTAAATATACAGAATTCAATTCAAGGGAAATTCTTGGGTTAATGAACATCAAAAAAACAATGTGCCACCCACACTTAAAAGTGGGGTTTGTTGCAGGCACTTGTTTTTAGGATACCAAGCTAAAAAAGAAGCAAAATCTTTTTTTGCTCAGTATATTAGTGTTCGTAATCTGAGGAGGTGACTTGCGAGGTTTTTGCCTTGACAAATAAAAAATAAATAAATTGCAAGGCTAAAGCCGAGTTGAATGGAACCCTAGATTCATACGAATGGGAAAAGCAATACTTAAAATAAAAATAATGCCAGAAGCTCCAGATTCAGATTTGGAGAAAATTAAAATAAAGGCCAAAGAAATAATTGAAGAAGAAAATGGAACTAATTTTAGATTTGAAATAGAGCCCATTGCCTTTGGATTAAATGCAGTAAATATTATTTTCATAAGAGATGAATCTCTGGATTCGGATATATTGACAGATAAGCTGAAAAAAATCAAGCATGTCAGTTCTGCAGAGATAGTTGATTTTCGTAGGGCATTGGGATAAAACCAATTAATAAAAATCTGATTATCCTGCAATACATTAATAAATATAAAATAATTGATTCTTTATCATGGCAATTACTCCCGAACAATCAATTGAAATTAAGAAACAACTTTTAGCTCAGGTTGAAAAACTCCCTCAGGAAAAAAAGGAAGAAATAAAAGAATATATTAAAAATCTCAATGAAGAGCAGCTGGAAGAATTCTTAAAGCAGAATAAAATAGAAATGCAAAATTCATCGTCTTCTCCGCAGGAGAAGTCCTTGCAATCATGCATTTTTTGCGCAATTGCAAAAAATCAGGTTCCCTCCTATAAATTAGCAGAAAACAAAAAATCAATGGCAATTTTGGAAATAAATCCTTTATCAAAAGCCCATTCAATAATAATTCCATTGGAGCATTTAACAATAGAAAAATTGCCAAAATCAGCAATGTCTTTAGCTCAAAAACTTACAAAAAAAATAAAAAAGAAATTCAAGCCAAATGACATAAAAATTGAAACCAGCAGTTTTCAGGGGCATGCAATGATTAATGTTATTCCAATTTACAAAGATGTTTCATTAAAAAAGCAAAAAGCAGATGAAAAGGAATTAAAATCAATTCAGGAAAAACTTCAGGCAAAATCAAGAGCCAAAAGAGCAGAATCAAAAAAAGCAAAAGAAAAAAAAGAATCCAGGCTTCCTGTTATAAAAATGAAGATTCCTTAAAGAACTATAATAATTTATTCGCTTTAAGCTCAACATTCCAGTTCGATTGATTGCTTCACTTATCAATCTTACAGATTTTATCATTAATTAATAACCTCTATCCGCGAAATCAACAATCAAAACAAACCTTCTAATATAATCCTTGCTTCTAAAATCTCCCATTTCCATAACTTTCCAAGTTTATAAAACTAATAACAATTTTTCAGAAAATAAAATCTTAACAAAATTTGATTTTATTTTCATAAATAGATTCAAACCCACCAACCCTTCCAGCCCATTAACAACAATATTAAAAATCCAATTAAAAATGCAGGTGTGAAGGGTATCCCATATTTTATCAAGATTTTCTTCTTATAACTATTTTTTATTAATTTTAATTCTTCTTTTGAAACTCCTTCCCAATTAGCTTTTATTTTCTTTCCATTTACGATTATGTTCCTGCAAATCCAGTCCCCTTCAGTAACTTCAGAAGGACTTACACTTTTAATCATTGAACCTTCTTCAATTGATTTTGCAAAAACAAATAAAACAGGAAAAAGAAGGATAATTAAAGCTATTAACAGCAAAAATATTTCAGAGATAATAAAAACAAAAATAATCCATAAAATACAGAAAATTAAGCTTACTAAAAATAATTTCTTGTATTTTTTCAGATTTCTTGAAAAATCTTTTTTAAACTTTCCAAAATTATTGGCCATAAGGCAAAAAGTCCATATAAGCGAATAAACCGAACCTCCAACAAAAGAAGCAGTTAAAAAAATTCCAAATATCTTCAGATTAACTATCCAATCATAGCTAAAGGGCAAGATTGTACCTAAAGCTATTAGCAATTTTGCATCCCCTCCTGCAAACAATCTGGAATAATAGAATAAATTTCCTAAACCTAAAAATATAACAAAACCCAATAGACCATTTAAAACAAACCAATAATCATTATTATAAAAAGAAACAATTAGTCTGTATGCAATTGCAATCCCAATCAACAAAAAATTCCATAGATTGTCTACTTCTCTTCTCTTTAAATCCTGCATAACACTTCCGATAATCCAGATTACCGCAATTACAATCAAAAAATAATTTTCAGGATTTATTATCATATCAAATCTCCTTTCTTAATGTTTTGTTGTATAGATATAGATATTATTTGAATGATTATTGAAGATAATAAACCGATTAAAGACAAACCCATTTGAAAGCTATTAAAACATTCTGTATTAACTATGTTCACAGCAATATATGCAAAAATTAAAAAATTTACAAAATTATTAAACCAATTCAATAAATCTATATTTAAAGGCATTTTATCCTGTTAAAGATTTTATTATACCATATATTAAAACCACTGCTGCAAAAATTCCAACTGCCCATGCAATATAATAAAGAATCCTTAAAGTCTTTTTTTTCATATCTCACCTCTATAAATAAAATAAAATTTAACTTATAAATCTTACTTATCACTTCTCTCTCTTAACAACTCTCAAAGCCCCGCCTTTCTTATATCGGTTATAACGGGCTTTTGCCCGCTTGTCATTCTTATTCTTTCTTTTTTCACCAAATCCATAATCCATTTTAAATCAATATAGTTTTAGAAAGTATTTAAGGTGTTGTAGTTGTAATTGGAGTTTCGGTACATGCAACACTTAAAGCAGGACAGCTTATTCCAACATTAGGTTTCTCATCTTGTAGTTTTTTACAAGTCCAAGGGTTAGTATTATCAGGATTCTTAGCTCCACTATCATCAAAAGTAACTTTCCTAGTCAAAGTACAATAATCATACTGAGACGAAGAAACGCATGCTACTTGGCAGGCATTAACAACAGAAGCAACATTTACCTTTCCTCCTCCAAAATTCTTAATATTTTCCCATAAATTATTCCATCCAGTTGTAAATCCATAAATAATTACAGCAAGAACAACCAAAGCTAAGATTATTATAATAATTGTTCCAATAGTCATCTCAGCTCCTTTTTTGTTCATCTTCTTTTCCCTTTTAATAAGTTATTTAATTATCTTTAATTTAAAAAGGTTTTCTTTCTTAAAATTTATGAAATATAAGATTATCTTTTACTTTTTTCTTATATGAATAATTAATTCTATGAATTATGGCTTATCTTTTTGTTTAGAATAATGTTCATATTGAACAATCCTCGCTTGTCCCTTTTCTCCCTTTTTGATTTAATAGTAATGAAAAGAGTGTTGTAAAGAGGGCAGTTTAGTGCGGATTTGCACTAATCACCTACATTTATTTTCTATTTTATCAATAAGTAAGAAAGGTCCTGCAGAGAAACTTATATTTCTCTTCATTTTAATTGAACCTCCTTTCAATAATTAAAATTCGCAAATAGGAGATTAAAGATTAACTGGCGAGTTCAAGTAGAAATGAGTAACTCTGTTTATGTTAGCACTTCAGATTGTTCTAAAGAATATGAAAACAGATTTGGTTTAATATCAGGAGATTGTGAAATAAGTAGTGCTAGTATTGGAGAAAGATTTTTTGATAGAGTAGAATGTTTTTGTTGGCAGGAGTAAAATGAGAATCATTATAACAATTAAAGACGAAAAGAATATTGATTCTACCGTAGATAAAGTTTTAGATATTGGTTCTATACTACAAAAGAAATTTAAAGGTTTTAAGATGGGAAGATGTAGGTGTATGGATGATGGGACTATATTGATTATGGAAAAATGAAAACTAAAGATAGTTTTTTATACTCTATTTATTTATGGTTTATATATAAAAAAGAGGTTGAAAAATGCATAAAAGAATTAATTTTGTTGTTTTCTTCTTCTTGTTTATTTTAATTACTTCTATACCCTTCTCTTTTGCAGCACAATTAAATCTTACTTATGATGGCAATGGAAATCTGATTACTGGTGATGGTAAAAATAGAACTTTATAATGAATTTAACCAGTTGGTCAGAATAACTGACAGCTCAACTGGGGATATTTTAGAAACATATATTTATCATCCTACAGAAGATAGGATACTTATAAAATATAGCGATTATCAAGGAACTAATAATGCTCATAGTGCAGTACTTTATATCAATGATAACTTTGTAAGAGAGTATACCAATCTTTTAGGTACGCCTAAGGTTGAGGATACTTATTATATCAGAGACAGTTCAGGAATTGTTGCAGAAGTTGTTAGAAATGTTTCTTATCTAGACGATGATTATGAGTTGATAAAAACATTATATCATCACAATGATCATTTAGGCTCGACTTCGGTTATAACAAATGAATCTGGGGAGATAGTAGAAGAAACTTTTTATGACCCTTATGGGACAATCTTAGATGGTGGTTCAGAGAGCAGGTTTGATTATGAAGGAAAAGAGTTTAGTTCTGTTACAGAAGATTATGATTATAATTTTAGAAAATATAATCCTGAAGTTGGATTATTTACCCAACCTGATGCTGTTTTCTCAAATATTTATGATCCTCAAAGTTTGAACAGATATAGATTTGAAAGGAATAATCCGTATTTCTACAAAGATCCTAACGGAAAATGGGCAGTTCAGATTCAAGGGGGTATTGGTGGTACCTGGGAAACGGTGGGTGGATCGGCTTCTGTGGGAGTCGCATTTAGTTATAGTAAAGAGCATGGTTTTCAAATTTCTCCAGTAGTTAATGCGGGGGGAGGAATAAGCTATGGAGTAATTGGAAAGGCTTTTGCAAGTTTGGGGATTACACCAACGGCAAAGAAAATTAGAGATATTTCTGGTTCATCATTTTCAATTGGTGGGGCAGTAGCATATGGTCCTTATGGTGGGGGGTATAGTTACTCTGAAGGAGAGTTCCCTACGCATACGATTTCTTACGCTCCTGGAATTGGTGCTCAATATAATATTTATGAATCCTATACAAAACCATTTTTAATATTTGGCGAATCTTCTAATAGGGGTGTTCAATCCTCATGGACCCTAGGTAACCAATTTTCAATGGGAGGGTACACTTCTAATATTTTTGCAATACAGACAAATAATGCTAATATATTACGACCGTCTGAAGGTTCGGTAGGAGGTAGATGTATGTGTACTGCACCACCCGCTAGTGGAAGAACTGTTGTTTCTCAAAGTACTACAACCGGTGGAGGTTCTGTATGGGGTGGAGTCAAAAAAGAAGCATCTAATATCTGGAAAGGAATTAAAAATATTTTCGGAGGGATTTTTTGATAATGGTTAGAAAAAGAAAAAATATCCAAAATAAACTGAATTTAAATAAGAACATCGAACTGGGTGGAATAAAATGGTACTTAATGTAGAATCTATCGAACTTATCCTATTTTTTATATTAGGTACTTTATTCGTTATATTTATGAATGTTCAAGCGCATTATAAAATAAAACTTAAAAAGTTATTGAAGAAAAAATATCCAAATCTCTATAAAGACCTTATTTGGATAGATCTTGTAATTGGAGGGTTATTTATTGCTAGACCAATCTTCAGATTATCTAGATATATATGGTTTAAAAGTCCTAGAGAAAAAGATATTTTATTTTTAGTAAAAAAAATTAGATTATTTAAAAGTTTAGCGATTGGGTCAATACTTTTGTTTTTAATAATAATTATTATACTCTCTTTAATTGCTGGATAAAAAATGAAACAAATACAACTACTACCCGGAAAAAAGAAATTCATATTAGTTAGAATTATAATTCTAGTTCACAACGATCATCTAGGCTCAACTTCAGTTATAACAAATGAATCTGGAGCAGTTGTAGAAGAAACTTTTTATGATCCTTACGGGACTATTTTAGAAGGTGGGTCAGAGAGCAGGTTCGATTATGAAGGAAAAGAATTTAGTTCTGTTACAGAAGATTATGATTATAACTTTAGAAAATATAATCCAGAAGTTGGATTATTTACACAGCCCGAACGATTGTTTCCAAATTTATACGATCCCCAGCAGTTGAATAGATACAGATTTGAGAGGAATAATCCTTATAAGTATGTTGACCCTAATGGGAAATTTGCACTTCCAGTTATAGCAGTTATTGGGCTTGCGATAGGGGTTATGATGTTAACTGATTATGGTCTAGAAATATATCACGGTTTTAGAGAAGGTGCAAGTTTTGGTGAATCATATGAAGCGGGGGCTTCAAGATCTGGTCAAGATGTTGGAGGAGCCCTTACATTTACAAACCCTGGAAAAACAGCAGAACTTGGAGTGAGTGTTGTGGCAGAAAGAGTCTCATATGCCCTTACTGCAATACAAATTATTGAAGAGATATGGTCTGGTAGAAAATCTTCATACTTAAAAATACAAGAAACTAAACAAGCAAGTATTTACTCCCCTATTTTACCTACCGATTATGCTCCCTCAATTAATAATTATGGAAATATATTCAATAATTATGTGTCTTCTAATAATAATTTCTTGAGTAATACTTTTGGAGGTTATAATCAAATTAATCTAGCCGCCCAAGTTGCAAGTCAGTCTTCTGCTAATGGCGGATGTATGTGTCTTGCCCATCCAACTGAAAAGATTAGTACCTCTCAAAGCTCTACTGGTGGAAGTTCTGTATTACAGAGTATCAAGAAAGTGGCTGGTAATGTTTGGGGTGGAGTTAAAAATATTTTAGGGAGGATATTTTAAGATGTCAAGCGAGGTTTTATTTTTTATTCTAACAATTGTCCTGATAGGAACATCAATTATCTTACAATATTTTGTTAGCAGAAAATTTTTCAAAAAAAATTTAGATAATTTAAATAAATGGATTGAAGGGAGGTTTTTCTTAGCTTTATTTCTTCCAAAGGTATATTTTTCCAAAGAGAAATTTTGGAGAGGATATCTTCTTTACATTTTAAGTGCATTATTGCTAATTTTGGGTTTTGTAGCATTTTATATCTGGTTAACAATAAAAGGAGGTCATAAATAAAAAGAATATTAAATAAATTTGGAAATGAAAAATATAATTAATACAAAAGAGTTGAAAAAGAAAAGAGGGAAAATGAAAAGCTTAAGCCTTAGCCTGTTATTGTTATTTTCTACCATTCTAATTAATGTTAGTATTGCCTCTGCTGTAAATGATTTCGACCAGTATAAGCCTTATTTGCATAATCCAAGCGTTGGAAATGTTCCTAAACTAGAAACTTTTGGAGAGTATAAAACAGATTTATATCCTGGTGCTGGAACTTATACTTATAATATTGTTGTGCCTAGGGGCATCTTAGGATTACAGCCATCAATAAGCCTTTTTTATAACAGCCAGAGCGTATTACAAAGACCAGGCGTATTAGGAGCTGGTTGGAGTTTAAGCGAGAATAGTATTTCAAGAAATATCAATTATAGTGTTAATGATACCACTGATGATTATTTTATTCTTTCTTTTAATAATAATAGATTAAAAGTTTTCTATAATGGCTCTTCTTGGAATACTGAAATAAATCCTCGCCAATATAGAGTCCAAAATTTGAGCAATGGAGCAAAGATGTACTGGCTTATTACAACAACAGATGGAACAGAGTACAGATTTGGATTTAATAATGATTCCAAGATGGATTCAAATACTGGCAGGAATTATGCTGTTAAATGGAACTTAGACTTGATTGAAGATGTAAATGAAAATAAGATATTTTATAATTATAAACAAAATCCATTTGCAGAAGATAAAGGAGCAATTTATCTTTCAAACATAACTTATAATAACGATGAGAAAAAATTAATCTTATTTAGTTATGAAACTCAAGCAAGGCCAGACAGAAGACTAATTTATGACCAAGGAAATATTCTCGATGAAAGCAGAAGATTAAATGAAATATCTATTTTATTTGATGGTTCTCTTGTAAGAAGATACAGTTTAGGCTATGAGACTTTAAGCGACATACAATCTTTATCATCTTTGGCAAATATTACTTATTTTGGTGCAGATAATTCTTCTGTTTTAAACACGATTAGTTTTGAGTATTATAATACTACTCAAGGATTTGATAATACAACAAACAAATGGGTTGTGCCGGGAGGCTTTGTTTTCTCATCGAGCAGCTCATCGGGACAGGATTTTGGAGTTAGGCTTTTAGATGTGAATAATGACGGATTTCCAGACTTAATAAAAGCAAAGTCTGGTGAAACTCATGAGACTAGATTAAATAATAAACAAGACGGATGGAATGCAAGTTCTATATTAGTAATTCCCTCTGGGATTGAAATAGCTGATGGAAGTGGTGTTGACCAAGGAGTTAGATTTGAAGATGTGAATAGTGATGGGTTAATTGATATTCTTCAGGCAAAAGAGGGAAGCACAAAAAAAGCCTATATTAATAATGGAACAGGTTGGAATGATGCAACAAACTGGACTATTCCAACCAATTTTATAGGAAGCAGCAGCGAGGGATTAGGAGTAGAACTTACAGATATTAATGGTGATGGAAAAGTTGATATAATAAGAAGCCAAGAGCCAAACATCAAAGAAATTTATACTAATAATGGTTCTGGATGGAAAAATGTGACTTCTGATTGGAACATCCCAGACTTCTTTTCTACTAGCAGTAATAAAGACACAGGGCTTAGAATTTTAGATATTAACAACGATGGATTGCCAGATTTAATAAAAGGAGGAATTCCTGGAAATGCCTGGTTTAATAATGGCTCTGGCTGGACACAACATTCAGAATATGCCCCTAATTTAGAGTTTGTAGATAACTCTGGTAGCAGACCAGATTTAGGAGTTAGATTTATCGAATTAAATGGGGATGGACTAGTTGATATAGTTCAAAATTTCCTTAGCAATGTTAGTATTATAAACCAAACATGTGTTGACCAAGGAAATTCTACAGAAGAATGTATTACTGGACAAAACATTACTTTTGCAACAAATGCTAAACTTAACAATGGAACTGGATGGATGTCTGCTTCAGGATGGCTAAGCCCGGAAAAATTTACTGACGAAGGATTGAACATAGGGAGAAGAATCGCAGATGTTAATGGTGATGGGTATCCTGATATTGTAGTTGCTTACCAAGGTCCTCCATCTGAAAATATAACTCATATAAAAAACGCTACAAATGCTTTCTTATTAAAAACAGTTGTAGGGGCTTACGGTGGAGAAACCGAAATTCATTATACTCAATCTACATTAAGCGATAATGGAAATAATTTAGGATTTAATATATGGATTGTTAAAAATACCTCTCTTAATAACTCTGTAGGAAATGGCTTTGAAGCAGAATCAGGTTATTCTTATTTATACTTTAATGGGAAGTTTGATTATCTAAACAAGGAATTCAGAGGTTTTGGAATTGTTAATGAAACTTTGCCTGATAGCTCAACTGTTTCCCATTTTTTCCATCAAGATAATGCTTTAAAAGGAAGAGAATTTAAAACAAGTATCTATGGCTCTCAAGGAAACCATATTAGAGACAACTTAAACTCCTATTCTATTTCTGGAGATAATATGATTTATCTTAATGAAACTTCTTCGCAAATTTATGACGGAGAAGCCACTCCCTTTGTTACTAATGTGACTTTTGAATATGATCTCTATGGGAATATCCAAAAAGTAAATAATCTTGGAAATGTAGATATTTCGGGTGATGAAAAGTTTGAGACTTTTAATTATTTTTATAACACAACTAATTTTGTAGTGAACAAACCAAGCAATTATACTTTATTTGCATCAGATGACTCAACAATAGTTAATCAAATTAATTATTTCTATGACGGTCAAACAGGCGGAGTTAATATTGGAAGATTGACAAAAGTTAAAAATATTAACAATCTTGGAGGCAATCCTGAAACACTATATGCTTATGATTCCTTAGGCAATGTAATAACTTTAACGAATCCAAGAGGATATAATACAACATATGGTTATGAATCAACAGGATCTTTTAAAACAAATGAAACTAATGCTTTAGGGCATATTGTTCAGTATAATTATAATCTTGGAACAGGGAATCTGCTTTCTGAGGTTAGAGACGGATTAAATAAGACTTTTGAATACGATATATTCGGAAGATTGACAAAAGAAATTATTTCTCCAGACAATTTTGGCTCTCCAACAACTATTTATACTTATAATCTTGATGGAACCGCTCCAGAATCAATTAAAGTTGAGAAAAAGAATAATGATTCTGACTACTCTGAAGATATTTTCATTTATGATGGTTTTGGGAAGGTTATTCAAACTAGAAATTTATTTATTCCAACAACAACTCAAATAGTTAACAATTACTTTTATGATAGCAGTTATAGAATTATTAGAATACAGAATCCTTATTTTGAAAGTTATTCCTCTGATCTAACTTCTCCTGCTTCTGGATTAACAACTAATTATACATATGATTCTCTAGGTAGGGTAACAAACATAACTAAGCAGGATGGAAGCACAATTGGAGTTATATTTGACCAAGATTTGGTTACGCAATTCGATGAAAATGGAAATAGGATAGATTACAATCTTGATGCTTACAATAGAATAACCAATGTACAGGAGTATAATGGAACTGATGTTTATGATACAACTTATTCTTATAGAGTTGATAATGTTCTTACAAATATAACTGATGCTAAAAATAATAATTTTATCTTTGGATATGACTCTCTAGGAAGAAGGATAAGCTTAGATGACCCAAACATGAATGAGTGGACTTATAATTATGACTTAAATGGAAATCTTATTAATCAAACTGATGGAAGGAATATAACTACTTTCTTGACATATGATGCCCTAAACAGACTTACATTTAAGAAAGCGGGCAGTTCTAACATAACTTTTGTTTATGACAAACAGTACAATGGGACTTTAAGCAATATTACATTAAATGCACAATATTCTAAACCGATTTATTATAGATACACTTACGATGACAGATTGAGAGTATCTAAGGAGGAAGTTTCTATACACACTAAACAGAATCTTCCTGGGGGAAGAGAATGGTTTAATACATCAACAGATTATGATTCTCAAGACAAAATATTAAGCTTATATTTACCAGCAGATACAATTGAATATAATTATAATTCCATAGGAAAACTTAACAGCATAAACGGATTTTTGGACTCAATTAATTATAATGCTTTTAGTAGCATGACAAACAAAACGTATAATAATAACCTTGTTACAAATATAGACTATAATGAACTTAATAGAATATCAGAAATTCAGACAGATTCTATACAAGATTTAATTTACAATTATGATAATGTTGGAAATGTTTTATCCATTAATGATACTGAAAATTTAAAGTCCTACTCAATGGGCTATGATTCTTTAAACAGGCTAATCAGAACACAAATCGATGATTTTAGTGATAATAGCAATCAAACATTTGATTATAATTACAATTCTATTGCAAATTTATTATTTAATATTCATAATGAAAAAAATATCTTGAACCCTTCAAGCAATGAAAGAATAATAACCGTATTAAACTTTACTTATGGAAATTTAGCACATACTCCAATAAGTGAGATTATAACTAGACCTACACAAATAAATGTAACTGTGTGCGGGGTTTTGAAGTTTTCAGACACAACATATATTCTGCAAGGAGATATATCAACAAATGGAACATGCTTTACTGTTGAAGCTAATAATATAACTCTTGATGGCAATGGGCATACGATTGCTGGAGATGATTCTCAAAATACTATTGGAATTGAAGCAATTGATGTTAAAAATTTTGTAGTTAAGAATTTAACTGTTGGTAATTTTGATACGGGCATTTATTTTGATAGCGACATTCTTAATGCCCAGATAAGTATTTTTGATGTTAGCTCAACAAGCAATGTTGGCGATGGAATTTGGATTTATGATGGCAGTGGAAAACACATTCTTTATAACATAAACTCTAGTTACAATGCACTTAATGGAATTTATTTTTGGGGTACAACTGCTGTAAGAAATGCTAATCTAACTAATATCATGGCTAGTGATAATCTAGGAGACGGAATTGAACTCGCGCCTTATTCTGCGTTCTCGGATTTTGTTCTTACAAACATTATTACAAATGGCAATACCGGAGATGGTGTAGACATTTATCCCGCTTATGAAACTAAAATTAAAAATTTAATTTCTAAAGGCAACTCGCCAGGTGACGGCTTAGAAATTTCAGAAGGGTCAGATAGCGAAATAACAGACAGCAATATATCTTCTTTGAAAATTGATACCTTATCAACTGGAATGATATTTCTTAATGTGTCCTATTCTGTAGAGAATGTCTCTGCTGATTCTAACTTGGTACGTAAGTGGTATTATAGAGCCTATGTTAATGACACTTCTGAAAATAATATCTCCAATGCTAATGTTACAGCATTTAATTCAACAGGCAACTATCAATTTAATTTAACAACAGCTTCAACAGGTTATACAAACATAACAGAAATAATTGATTATATTAACAATGGTGGAACCAGGACTTATTATTCGCTGTATACAATCTATGCAAATAATATAACCTTCTCAGAAAATCACACATATAATGTAACTCTGAAACAAACTAATCTAAAAGATGTTTTTACTCTTGGCACCAGTATTACTCTTCCAAACGACACTTCTAAATATTATATTAAAGACAGTTCAGGAAATCCGGTTGCATGGCTTGGCAACTTTGGAAATATTGTATTAAAAGGAAATTGCTTTTTTAATATAAGCTGTAATTCTCCTGGAGATAACTCATTTATTTTAAGAAATTCAACAAATAATAATGTTGCATTTATTAATTCAACAGGAGACTTATGTATTATAAAAGGGGATTGTTCTGATGAATCAATAAGCTGTAATCAAACAAGAGATGCGTTTATTATGAGAAACTCATCTAATTCAAATATGAGTTATATTGATTTTGATGGTGATTTATGCTTGACAGGAAAACTTTATGAAAGTTCAAATCTCTAAAATTTTAGAAAAGTTTGATTAAATAATAAAAACATCGTCGGAAGATTTATAAACTAGAAGGATTTAATAAATATGAAAATGGAAAATAAAAGGGGCTTGAAAGAATTATTAAAAAATAATTTTATTTCTTTAATAGTTATTGTTATTTTAATCAGTCTAGGAGCTGTTATTGCAGGAAATGTTATTGTCAAAGAAGGAAATATAGATGTTACAGGAACCGGAAACTTCTCTGGAACTATTTTTATTAATAATGGAACAGATGTTTCTAATTTAGGGGCGAGTGTTTGGCAGAATGGAACATGGATTCAGTTGAAATCTGGAATGATACAAAGAGTTAATATTTCTAACAAGTTATTTATTAACGGAAGTAATGTTGGAATAGGAATATCCAATCCTGTCAAGACATTGGATTTAAATGGTGTCTATGGAATAGATGGTAAAAATGTTGTTAGTGCATTACACCCTTGGAATATCTTATGGTCAAGGGATTCATCAGGAGGATTGCAGATTTATGAAAGCACAGGATATTATCCAAGAGTTACCTTTTTAGATAATGGAAATGTTGGAATAGGAACAACAACCCCTTTATATCCCCTTCATGTTTCAAGAAATACATCATTGGCTAATCAATCAATTTCCATATTTGCACAAGGAAATATATCTGCAACAGGATTTATTTTAAGAACATCTATTTTTGATAAATCAAGAGGAAACGCTCTTGATTTAGTTAAAGATGCAGAAGAATATAAAAATGTAGATGGAACTATTAATCATAAAGTATTTTATGGTTATGCAGGAGAAATGTCAGATGTAGATTATTCAAGACCCGAAACAAAAGAAGTATGTAATGAGGGAGAATGCAAAATAGAAACAACTTATCCATATACAAAACAAGTTGAAGGGGTTGAATTAGGAATGGAAATTGATGTTTTAAGGCAAGCAGTTTATGAATTGAAAATACAGAACCAAGAACTTAAAAATAGAATAGAAGTTTTGGAAAACAAATAATAGTCCATTTCAGTCACCTATATCCATATCTCGCTTCTGTTGGTGACTTTTTTTGATTTTTAGTTATTTTTACATTCTATAATATAGAAAAGTCGCCTTAAAATAATTGTGACTTTTTCTCTTTTATTTTATCATTTTCAAATAATTTTTTAATTCTATTCAATACATATCTTTTATCACAAGTAGAACCTAACTTGCTATATTTTGAAGCTATTTTTCTATCACTAATAGCAAAAAACCAATTATTTCCAAAAATTTTTTAAGATTTTCTATTTTTTTATCTAGTAATTTTTTACGATGTACTAATGCAATTCCCGTTTCAACTTCAATTGCATATTTTTTGTTATTTGCTTCAAAAACAATATCAGGCTTCAATGTTTCATACATTTTAACTTTATCTGTAAATTTTCTTATAAAATAATATAACTGATAACACATAAAAGCATGAGGAAGGCTTTCGTTTGATCTTGGAAAAATCATGAATTTTTCAATTTTATTTGTTGTCAAGCTTTTAGCTTCAAATTCTTTATATCCTTTTGATTCAAGATAAATAATATCTTGGTTTGATAAGCCATTTTTTCTAAAAATTCCTCTTTCTTCATTTAAAGTTATGTTTATTTCTTTTGGCTTTTGTTTTATTGATTTTTGTTGTTTAGGCTCTTTATTATTTTTATTTAAAATCTCTGCCTGCAGGGCAGCAAATGAATTAAATTTGGATTACAAAGTAATCCATAGAAAGTTTATGCATTTTAGAAAATGCATAAGTAATTATTGTTTATTAGAAGCAAAAAAGCTAAATGGAGAATTGGAGTTAGATGAAAGTTATTTTGGTGGAAAGAGAAAAGGAAATAGGGGAAGAGGTGCAAAAAATAAAGCAAAGAAAGGTTCTGTGTTTTATACGGATAGTTGGAGAAGTTATGCTAGCTTAGAACAATATGGAAAACATAATATTATTGACTATGATAAAGAATTAGTTAATAATCATAATCATATAAATGGAATTTCGTTTCAATCACAGAAACGAAAATGTTTATAATCTATTAATTAATATATGTGTTGTAAAGAGGGCAGTTTAGTGCGGATTTGCACTAATCACCAAAAATAACTCAGCTCAAAAACCCATAAAATTCCTTTTCATAGGAATAAATAACAGTCATTTTATCTGGAAATTCCCTGCCAATCTCTATTTTAAAAACAATGCTGATTTTTTTGTCTTCGATTTTAATTTTATCCCTATTCACTTGACTTGGTAATTGCTCTAATTCTTTGACATAAAAAGTTTCTACATTCTTATATCTCTTAAGTTCTTCATTGAAATTTTCAATAAATTGTGTTTTTACATCTTTTCCCTTCTGAATTCCAGAAATACTGCTTTCAACAATATCTTTTATGTAAAAATTAACTTGCCTCTCTCTGATATTTATATCGTCCAATAATCTATAATCTTCTATTTTAGTTCCGACGCTTCTGGAATTAAAATTAAAAATAACCAATGCTGATATTGTTAAAACCAAAGTCATCAACACCAAAAAGGGTATTGCCAGCTCCATCGAGCGTTTTGACTTTGGCAATCTTGTTAATTTAATAACAAAGTCAAGACGCGAGTTCGAGCGTTTTGAATCAGGCAAAAGTTTTAGCTTAAATAACTGATTCGAAATGTGAGCAGAATGTTTGTTCATTTTAGCATTCTCCCAGATAAAATTTAGTTTTAATAACGCCTTTTTCTGAATAAATATCAAAGCTAATAGACTTGCTCAGCAATCTGGTTTTATATTGGTCAACATATTCATCAAATCTTTCATCAGTGCATGTGAAACTGCATACATCAAATCCATTTCCAACATTTAAATTAGAGTTTGGATATTCAATATCAAATAAATAACAGGAATTTCCAATGAAATTTTCTTTTGTTATTTTATCCATCTCTCCTTTTAATTTTTCCTTTACATTTGTTCTTTTTTCTTGATCTAAACCTTTAACCAGGATATTTTTTATGTTAGTTTTCTCATTATCAAAAATGATTTTTTTATCAAGAAAACCTAACAGAACCTCAAAACTTGTTAATTCATTTGCTTTCTTTTCAAGATTTATTTTATCGCCTCCTGAAACAATTTTTTTGCTGGAAAAAATAATGCTTGCTGAAAGAAACAGCACAATAATAAAAAATATAATCAATGTTGCAACAAACCAGCTTAAAGTTGCTCCGATTTGCGCTTTTTTAACCATGGATTTATTTATCATTATCAAATAGCAGAAACTCTTTCTCCCTCCTGATTAGAAGCTGTTAAAATAATTAGATTTAGTTCGTTTTCCTTATCATCTAAAATCCATGTATTCCTGCTAAAACATTCAGGAAATTTCTTTGCAGATATTTTTTCAACTATCTGGCAGTTTTTATCAACTGAAAAGTCTCCATAAGCTTTTTCATTAATCAAATCAGTCAAGTTATAAACAGAAACCTTGAAATAAAAAAGGCTTTCTTTTTCAAAAACCTCTTTATTTAACCCGCATTCTTCAAAAACATTAAAACTATTTTCAAAAATTCTTTGATTTAACTGCCCATCATCAACCAAGCAGCCAAAAATTCTTTGATTCAAACTTTCCGCCTCTATTTTTTTAACAACTGTTTCAGCAGAATAATAAATCATAACTCCTAGAACAATTCCTATTCCAATTATAAAAAGTATAAAAAACCACCACACTGAAATAAGTTTTTCCACTGCTTTCTTTCCACTCGGAAGAATGGACTTGCTATACTTTCCATTTGGAAACCAAATGGACTTGTTATCTTTATTTTTCATTTTCTCTCCGAAGTCTCTTTTTCTAAAAGAGAGCTCTTTCCAACCTCTATAAGTAACCAATTATTATTTAATTTAACTTCAGCATCTTTTGAAAAATACTGAAACCCAAAAACTGAATTTTGTCTTAAGCTGACTAAAACCCTGTTATTCTTTTTATCTAATTTAACTATATTCTCAACAGGAAAATTATTTTTCTTTGCAGTTTCAATTAAATCATTTATATTTAATAAAACAGACATTCCAGGCTTGCAGTTATCAATAATAAGGGCAATTTCTTTTGCATAGCTTTGCTCCTTAACAAGAATATTGCTCCCAGAATTATAAACAAAAATAAGCATGATAGCAAAAAAAACAATGTTTAATACTATGAAAATAGTATTTTCAATGACAGTTGTGTCTGCTGCTTTTTTGTTCATAAAAAATTGCTTCCTTTAAATATATAATAATAAAATAAGGTTAATTATAAATTTAACTTATAATTCTAAGGCAAATAATTATTAAACTACAAATTCCAATCTTCTAACTTCTCGGAAAGGTTTATTATCATCTGAAGAAGGAATTCTTTCATAAAAAGCTCCACAATTATTGCAACTTACAAGAACAACTCCTGAATGAGGATTATAAGGTAGTGATTGAAAATTATAAGGATGTCCCCCCTTAGCACAATCCTCTATCCTATTTGCCCAATTTTCAATTCTTTGTTTTTCATCAGCTCTTAACATAATATTTAAAATAAAAGTAGTTATTTAAATATGATTATAACCAAAAATTTAAGCAATGCTTTCAATAGTCGAGCAATACTTCGACAAATCTTCAGCACCATAATTCACAATTCTCACAACACTGCATCCTGTTTCTGCCCTGTCCTCAACAGCAATATCTCCGCAATAACCTGCAGCAATCGCATTGTTATTAAAAACACTATAGGCTTGATATCCTCCAATCCCCAATCCAAGCAATGCAGCAATTGCAGCACCTATAGGATGAGCAAGAGCGAGTTTCCCTGCTCCCACAGTTAATTTTGTACTCAAGACCGGAGCACTGATAAAATTGCTGGCTCCTATCCCTAGAACAGTATAAAGGCTGTTTTTAAAAACCTCTCCATATTTTGGGGAATAAATCTGCATGAATAAAATAGCAAGCTCGTCTGAATTAGGATTATCATTTGTATTAATATTTTGATTTACTGTTTCATACAAAAGATTTTTAGAAAGTTCTTTAATCAGATTTTCAACATTCTCATCCTTAACAGAAATTTTTCCTTTATCACCACCTAAATAATCATAATAGGTTATATTTTTTCCAGCAATTAAATGTTTAGTCATATAATTAAAAACATCTATTTCCTGAACATTGATTCCTGTTTTTGCCAAACTTTTCCTGTCAAAAGCAATTCTGGAACAGATTATGCATGAAGAGGCAACATCAGAAAAACCATAAGTCTCGGCAAACCATTGATTAAATAAAGATAATTTTCCCTGCCCAGTCATTTCCCAGCAATCTACCATTTTTCTAGCTATTTCCTGTTCAATCTGCTCTTTTCTGTTCACTCTGGCTCTTGTTATTCCAAAAACATTTTCAAATTCATTGCACTTACCTCCGATTATTCCAGAAGTAAAGCAAATCTTTTCTGTCTTGCATTTTAATGGAACAAAGGCTTTTGCACCAAGAGTAGATGGCAGAGTTGCTCTGTAAATAACAGATTGATGGCAGGTTTCTTTGTCAGCAGTTGCAGTCCAGCTAAACTGAGAATAAACAATCAAAACTATTCCACAGGCAAGTACACCTAAAATAACGGTAATTAAAAATGCAGCAGATATATCTCCTTTTTTTTCTCTTTTCATTATCATAATAAAAGTTTTATTGATTTTTAATTCTTACCAAATTGAAGTTAAATTTTTTAATAAATAAAAAACTAAAGCAGCAAATAACATTAAAAATAATAAACTCCAAAGAATCCATTTTAAATTTTTTTCAAAAAAATTTTCAGTTTCGGATTTTTTATCATTAATTAGTTTTTTATTCATTTTTTTCTCTCCGAAGTCTCTTTTTTAAAGAGAGCTCTTTTCATTTTGAATCAACCCTACTTTCATGGACTTTATTATAACCTTTTATAACATCTCCCCCTCTAACAAACTCCAAATCATAAAATTTTGTTATTTTAAGAGGAGGTCTTGAATCTATATTTAAGCCAAAATCCTTACAAACCCCCTCTTTTTCACAGCTTTCAAGAGTTTCAGCAGGGCAAAAACATATACAGCTATTTCCAGAACAGGAAAAAAGCCCTGTCCCTTTATTATAAAGAATTAAAAACCAGTTCTTTGGAGAGGTTAATAAAAAAGTTCCGGAACTGCCATCTTTTAAATTATTGATAGTATTTGAAATCTGTTCTAAATTTGCTTTCGCCTGCTCAAGGGCAGATTTTTTAATCAGCATTCCATAAAGCTGAGAACCTAAATAAAATAGGATAATCAGGCATAAAACCGATATAATCAAGGTTATGACTTCTTTTAGAATAATACCCTTCTTATCAATAATAATCTTTTTAATCATTTTAGTATTTCAGTTTGCAGTTATTTTCATTTAAAGTTTCAATCAGGCTAGGCTGTATTTTATCAAAATTTATTCCAACAGATATAAATCCGATAAACCCTGTGTAACAATCAAGAGCATACCATTTATTTTTATTGTTATTTGCAATGGAATAATAACCATAAATTTCTATTTTATCTGAATATTTATCAATCCTGTAAGTTGAAATTGTCAAACCATTTTCAAATTTAAAGGGGGCATCAACTGCATAAAACTTTCCTTCTGATTTTCTTAAAACATCTTCCTTAAATTTTTCATTAAATAAAAGAATCAACCCTTCAAAATCAGGATTTGATTTAGGTTTTATCTCAACTCTTTTCAAAACTTTTGGACCAGAATTAATTGAAGAATCCCAAACAACAAGTTCAAATATTCTTTCATTATTATTAAAAGTTGCAAATGAAGTTATTGCTTCTCCATTGTTTAATTCATTTTTATCATATCCTTTTTTCAAAACCTTGTCATTGCTCCTTAATAAATAGCAAAAATTCCTTCCAGCCTCGCCTCCTGCCCTCATTTTCGGATAATAAACTGAAAAACTGATAATCTGCCTTTCTCCAATTTCAACATCTAAAGAATTTTTTCCAATAAAAACAAATCCAGGAGGATATATTTTTGGATTAACATAAATCGAAGAAAAATCCGCTAGCATCAGCTCACCATCTTCTATTTTTTCTTCATTTATCTTAACAAAGCATTGTTGATTATCTTTGCAATTTATTTTTCCAAAAGCTATCTCGTTTTCATCACCAGTTTCTTTGCATAAACCATTATGAATTTCACAACTATCAACACAGCCAGCCTCTGATTTAAGCTCCTGAACCTGTCCTTCTTTTTTGCATAAAAGATTAGGCCCTAATCTAAAAGCATTATTAAGTATTTTTAACCAGCCAATAGTTGGAAGCAAGCTTTTATATTTCAAATAATTCTGGGAATTTTCATTTAAAAATTTTGAATCAATTTTAATTACATTGTTTTCTATTGTTCCTATAATAACAGCTTCTCCAAACCCTAAAGTATTAACAAAAGAGTTTCCAATATCCAATAAAACATTTGAATCACTAACATAAAGATTGGTTTTTGTATTTTCAGTATAAATATAATAATCAGGAGATGTCATGCTTTTAGAATAAGCAATATTTCCAACAGGAGTGCATTCATATTTAGAAAGCTGGTCAGGAGTCATAAAAGTATAATCAACTTCAGTATCGTTCTTGCTGACAGTATATCCTGGAAGATTCTTGATATAATTCCATAAATCTTCTCTATAAATAAAAAAAATAACTAAAGCTATAACTAAGACTATAAGAATAATTATAATTATTTTGTTTATTGCAAGACTTTGAGATTTTTTATTTACCATTTTTTTATTATTTTTTCTTTCCCAATTTTCTTTTTTCAAAAGAAAGTTGCTAGCCAAACCTAAACAGATTTTTTATAAAATCCAATCCTCCGGTAAGCTTTCCAGTTAGAATAAAATAAGCTAAAACTCCAATAACTAAAATAGCAAGTCCAATCAGCCACCATGCAAGCATATCTAATTCTATTGCTTTTTTGGATTTAAACATCAGCATTTCACCTCCTCGCAACTCAAACCATTAACTCTATTATCAATTCCATTATCTATTATACTTCTGCAACTGAACATTCCGTTCATTTTTTTATCATTAAGATAATATTTAACCTCAATCTTCTCGCAGCAAAAACCATTCAAAGAATTTGAACTGACAAGAAGATTGCATCTTTGCACAACAGAATCAACATTGGAATATGAAAAATAATTTTTAATTGTACCAATAAAACTGCCGGAACTGGTTGTAAAAAACATAACTGCAAATAAAAGCACAAGCACAGCAAGTACAAGTATCACAATCGTACTCAAAGCCAATTCAAAGCCTCTTTTATTCATGTATATAAGTAATAAAATGGATTAATAAATATTCTGTTAATAAAAAATCAAATAAAAAGAAAAAAGAAAAAAATTATCTTTTTTTCTTCTTTTTCTTCCTAAGAAAAAACCAGACAACAATCGCAACAACAATCGCAACAGCAATGATAACAACTCCAATTCCCAAATAAGTTCCTGTTGAACTGCTCATAACTGATAAATCAATAAATTTTCCTGTAATAGAAGTTTTAGGATTGCATGCCTTTAATTCTGCATTGCATCCTTTTGGACATTTGTAAATCGCAGTTCCGTTGTAATACTGTCCTCTTGAATAATAGCAATAAGTTTCATAAATTTTATTACCTTTGCAAAAATCCTGCTGATTCCATATTCCAAATTTATTTTCTCCGCTGTTTACACCATTCTGGTAATAATTCATTCCTCTGGTATAAACTCTTGCTTTTTCTTTTGCATCAGTATCATTGCACCATGAAGAAGCAGCAAAAACCAAATTAATACTTACAAGTATTAAAAACAACATTAAAAATAATTTAATTCTTTTCATAATTTGCCTCTTTATATATAATCTTGATATTTATTAAACAAAAATAACATATATATACATTTCTGTTTCATTAAATAAATCAAAAAAACAATGTGCCACCACACCTTAAAAGGGGTGGTTTGTGACAGGCACTTGTTTTTAGGATGCTCAGGAATTAAAGCCTCAAAATTGAATCCACATCATAAATGATGTGGTTTAATTCCTGACATTAATAAATATTCTGATTAAAAACAATAAACATTATATACTCAATATTTTATTTTGATCATGACAAGATTAGAAGAAGTTAATGAAATGTTTAGAAAACTTCAAAATGGAGAAGCCGTTGAAAGAGGAGTGGAGTTATGCGTGGATTGTCCAATGAAAACCTCTTATGTTCCTTTAATGGAAATTGCTATGATTTTGAACTAAGAACTGATGGAAAAGCAGGTTTAGGAGTAAGATTGCATGGAGAACCTACAGATTTCTTTTATGAAACCGGAAAAAAATGCGAACATGCTTTGGATGTTTCTTTTGGCATGGTTAGCAGAGACTTAAAAGGAATTATCTGTGATTTCAATTCAACAAGATAAAATAAATGAAATAAATATCTTGTTCTCATTCTCCACCCTCTTCATGTCTTGAATAACATTAATAAGATTATTTCTATCCCAAACCACTCAACCCTCCAAGAGCAACTCCTGCCAGCAAAGTCAATGCAATTACAGAGATTAAAGTTACAATCAAGTATAGCAATCCTCCGGTAATTAAATTTCTTCCAATATCATGAGTTCTCTTTAATCTGTCTTCTCCAGAATCAATTGTAACCAAAGTTCCTGTTAAAATAAAAATTATTTCAATGATATAAATTCCAATTGCAATCTGCATATAAAACGGAGGAATCATGTTTTCAATTCTGAATAATCCTGTTATATTGCTTATGTTTCCAATCCCCCCTAAACTTGTATCAATTCCCATGTTTGTTAAAATATCCAATTGTGATAAAATCGAAGTTATCATTGCACCTAATCCAACAACAATTCCAGCTAGTAAAGGAGCTAAAAAAATCATGTTGCTCCTCATATCTGAAACAACATCTGCCAGCAAATCTCTTAATCTCTCGTTTATTTTCTGAAGATTTCTTACATATTCTGAAATGCTCATCAGGCTTTCAGCAGCAACCTTTAATCCTTTTTTCACGCTTTCAATTAAAATCCTCATGCTTGTTGCAATTAAGCTCGAAGGATAATAAATCAAAGCCCCTCTTTTTGGATTAAAAATAGCTTGTTCCAGCCCCATTCCCATTGACTGAATATTTGAATTTACAATCCTGAAAAAATTCTCTGTTTTCTGCCCTTTCATTGATTCTGCAACTTTTGAAAAAGCAATTTCAGCAGGAGTTCCATCACCTAATCTGTTTCCTAATGTAAACAAGCTGTTATTAAACTCATTTTCCAAATCTTTTGTATTGTCTCTTTCCTTAATCAAATCTTTAGTTTTCATTGAATAAACAATTGAAAAAAACATCACAATTGAAAAAGGAATTAAAAGGCTAAGCAACAGAGAAAAAACTCCAAAAGGCCCAGTAATGTTTCCATTAATAGTTTGAAATCCAAATAAATTTCCATTTCCAAGAATATTCAGGCCCAATTGGCTAAGTGAATAATCTGATTGAAAACCAAATAATTGTGGAATTGAAGTGTATCCAAAAACCAAAGGCATTAATCCTATTAATAAAAACGGAAAACTAATTAAAAAAGCAATATAATAAGGGGTTTTTGAAATGTAATTATAATATAATGGATTTTTTTCCAATAAACCTGTTTCTCCATAACCTCCAGGCCTTTTCAGCATTATTTGCAAAGTTAAGTAAAAAACAAAAAAAGGAATTATTACATCAAAAAAAACTAAAACATGAATCCATGTTATCATTCCACCCAAAAGTGTAGAAGCCAGAGGAAGCAAAGCCAATCCCAAGGTTGGAAGAACAATTCCTAACATATACAAATTTGTCAGGGGAGACTTTATAGAATGTGTGTATTTTAGCATCCTTTCATAAACTCCGTCTAAAATAACTTTTAAAGCTCTTTCCAAAATTTGAATCCTTCTTGCTTCACTTGGTTCAAACAAGCTTGATTCAATTAAATGAAAACTCTCAACAAACTCTATGTTTGCTTCTCTCCAAAAATCTAAATAATTATCCAAACTGTCTTTTATAGATGAAAATCTTCCTGTCTGAACATCCCATAATACTTTTCTCAAATCAAGAGATAGGGGAGCATCAATATGCTGTGAAACAAAACTTATTGCTCTTTCTAAATTGCTGGTATGTTTCATATAAATAACAGTATAGAGCACAGCAGGGACCATCTGGCTTGAAGCTTTTAATTTCCATTTGACAGCAAGTCTAGAAGGCATTGAATAAAAATAATAAAAACAAAATGTTGAAGCAATTAATATTAAAAAGAAAAAAAGAACAGGAAAACCCTCCAACAAAGGAAAACCATTAAAAAACCAGATTCCAATGCTAATCAGCAAGCCTGCAAAAAGAATTATTATAGTGCTTGCAAAAGCCAAACCAACAACTTCTCCAGGGCTTGCCTCTAAATGAGCGACCTCTAATTCTTTTCCAATTCTTGCTTCATCTTTTGAAGCAAGTTTTATTTTAATAAAACTTCCCAAACTTCTAACTAATCTCTCATATCTTGAAAGTTCAGGCATCATGTCCTGCTTAAATAAAGAATACTCTTTTGAATTGTATTGATTAAAATTCTGGTTATAATCCTTCATTTGCTCTTCAATTTTCCTTGAATATTTTTTCAAAACCTCATTTATCTCCATAGTTTCACCTTTTTCCCAGAATTAAATAGAAAAATCAATTAATAAATATGTCGAAAACAGAGACTCAAGAATTATTTCAACTTTAATTTTATAGAACTTTTTTTTAATCTCGCAGATTTTTTAATAAATAAGACTAAAAATACAATTATCAACAAAACAACAATAACCAAAACAATGAGAATAATCAAATAAGGATTTTTAATTATCTCAACAGCTGGAGAATTTTCTTTGGTAACAATAGGATTATTTCCAGAAGCTGTATTAATTTCAGTAGTATTAGTTTCAGTAGAATTTATAACCGGATTATCAACTACACTAAGTTCTCCTTTTTTCAAGCATCTTCCATCTTCACATCCATAAGGACATGCACTTTCCTGCATTATGCATGCATATTTATCTCTAGGACAATAATATTCCCACAGACCATTTTTTCCATAGCATGCATCTTCATATTTTTGTTTCCTGTCTTCGCAGATTCCTTTTGTAAAATAATCTATGCCATTATCAGAATCACTGCAATTATAAATTGCAGTCGAGGTAGCCTCTCCTGTAACCTGCCCTACAACTCTTCCTGTAAATCTAACAGCAACAAAAAATAATGCAAGAATTAAGATAATTATTGCAATAATTATAATAATTATCTTGTTAATCTTATTGTTAATCCTATGAATCTTTTTCAGATTTTTATTATCCTTCAACTTCCTCTTTTTCATGACAAATTAAAGTATAGAAAGATTATAAATCTTTTCTATCTGTTGTCAAGTTGTCAAGTTGTCAACTTAACATGTTTACTCTATTCAAATTTTATTCTATTTTTAACTTGAATTCGCCAGTTGCGAATTCAACAGTAGGTAGTCGGTCGTAAGTCGTTTGTAGTTAATATTTAATACTCTATTTCTTAGCGAATTTTAATT
>JAGVWU010000016.1 GCA_018304145.1 Candidatus Pacearchaeota archaeon
CTCATTCTATTAACTTTTTATGACAGAAGAAAACAAAACAGAAGAAACATCTGAGAGTACCTCAGAAAGTGAAACAGAGGAAACAGAAGAAGAAAAGAAAAAGAAGGAAAAGAAAAAGGAAGAACCTTCAGAAGAACAAAAATAAGTTTCCTCATCTACTAATTTTAATTTTTTTATTTTTTAGTTTGTAAATGTAGATTTTATAAGTTAGTAATATTTGATAGTATTATGAAAAAGAAATACCCCCTCAGAAATTACATAGAATATATGAAAGATAACCCTAAAGGATTATGGTTTAAGATGAGATTATATGGTTGGGGTTGGGTTCCTGTAAGTAAAGAGGGATGGTTAGTTGTTTTAGGATTTATTGGAATTTTATTATTGAATGGAATTTATTTTGCTTCAAAGATTTCCCCTAATGGTAATCCCACTACTTGGGATTTAAGTTTATTTTTTGGAGTGATAGTAATTTCAATAATCTTCTTGTTTTGGATTTGTTATAAGAAAGGTGAATGGCCTAAGTGGAATTGGGGATTGAAGAAATAAAATTAATTAATAATTTTTAGATTATAATTTAAACTAATTAAACCATTTAAACTATTTATCGACGGAGAATATAAATTTAAAAAGTCTTTTTATCTGTGAGTTTTATGGGAAAATTACCTCTGAGACATAAAGCAAAATGTAAACAATGTGGTAAAAAAAATAAACCGCGTTATGAAGATAAATCTAAGAAAGGGAAGCTGGTTTATATTTGTAGAGACTGCTGCGGATTTAAGTACACTGAAGGGGATAAAAGAACTATTGAAGAGAAATATGACAAAGAGGTTTTGAGTTTTATAAAAAAACAATTTAATAGAAAGTGTATGTCCTTCCCATTCAATCCTGCAATAATAAATAAAAGGAGATATTCCCGTGAAATTGAAATTGCCAATAAATCTGGCAGAGGTAAATTAAAAAAGATTAAAAGGATTTTAAAAAGAAAAGTGAATCACAATTTGCGTTCGTATTCCTTTACTGCAATTCGCGAAATAGCTATAAAGCATTTTAAAGAATTATATGAAAAAGAAAAAGAAAAATATCCAAATAAGGAAATTAAGAAAAAAGAAATACCTTCTGTGTATGTTATTAGCTCTTATTTCAAAAAATTGCATGGTAAACAACCCAAGATTTATTCACATTCTTTTAAGAGAGATCCTTATGCAGAAAGAGATAGTTTTACCTAATTATTTTTGAGTTGCCATTATCTCTTCCATTATCTCCTTCTTCAAACTCTCAATAAGTGCCTTCTTCAAATCTCCATTCTCTCCGACTAATCCAGAAACAGCTCTCAAAATTTGATTATTTATATTCTCTTTTTCTATATCTTCCTTTGCCATGATGCCGATTCGCTGGTTACATAATGAACAATACTTAGAATCATGATAATTCTTAGTTCCACAATTTATACAAATCAAGGGGAGTGCATTGACTCCAGGTTTTGAGTCTGATTCGTCAATCTTAATTCCATACACTTTGCTTAAAAGAATACTTTCAGTCTGTTGCCGACTAATATGCAAATATGTAGACGACATAGTTGAATGCTGTGACCAACCCATTACCTCATTCATTAATGCGGGATTCAAACCAGCAACGGCTAAACTTGTAGCTCTTGAGTGTCGAAAGTTATGAGGATTAACGGGTTTTTTAATTCCTGCTCTTTTAGCAAGTTTTTTTAGCACTGAAGCGGCTGCTGAATAACAAAGATTGTATCTCCATACATGTTTGTAATCATCACATAATCCATTTTTAGCCACATACTTACAATTCCCTAAAACAACCCATAATGGCGAATCTCCATCATCTTTTTCAGGATGATGTTTTAACCAGGCATTCAAATAAGGAACTGCATTGATGACTCTAACAATCCGTTCACCAGTTTTGCCACTAACAACAAATACAGCACCATGAATATCAAAATTAATTGAACGAATTCTTAATGTTAAAATTTCAGAAATACGACATCCTGATTCTGCAAGAACTGCAACAAATGCTTTATCTCGTGGATTAAACGCAACTGAAATCATCTTTTGTATATCTTCTCCTGTTAGAAGGTCTTCGGGTCTGACTAATTTCCTGTGATGAACATTTGCTTCAATCCATTCAACCACTGGAGGATATTGATTCTTTTTATATCCGTGTAACCATTGAAAGAATCTTCTGGTCATTAATTTATAAGTCCCAATAGTATTCTTAGCATAAGAATTTTCAGTTATCAACTTCTCAAATAATCTTTCTAAATCTTCTCTAGTCACTTCTTTAAACTCTTTATTCAAAAGAAAAGCAATTTGTGGGAGTCTTTCCAAATATTTGAAGTAAGTAGCTTCAGCTTTCCCTTCAGTTAATAAATTCATACAAAACCTTTCAATATCATTTTTGTTTTTGGGAGGGAGAGTATCTAATACTTCTTTAATTTTTTTCTTTCTCTTTTCAAAATTGTATACATTTATTTCCCTTTTCATCTTGTTTTACCGACGATAAATTTAAATTGTTTAAACTGGGTAAATCGTTTCCGTTTTTAAACTGTCCCTTGAATATAGAGAGTTCTCGATACTAAACGATTTAATAGACATTGAACATCGAGAGTTCTCAATATTAAACGGCTTATTTAGAAACAAATTATTCTTCAAATTTACATGGAAAAAAATTTAACAGACTTGCGAAAGCAAGCTTTGAGGGAACTGCTGCTACAGGCGAAAAAAGCCAGAGATAAACCTCTTTACAAACAGCTGAAGCTAAGATACAAGAAAATGGGAGCTGATACAAACAGGGAGGAAACTAGCCAAGATGGTAGCACAGAACAATAAAAATCTCCTAGCGCGTCCTAGCGCAAACATCTTCTTTAGGTTAGGTAATGGAAATATTGGCAAATCTCATCTCATCAAATTCCTGCAGGAAAAAACCAAAAAACTGAAAGGAGGAAATCCGTAAAAATGAAAAAAGTAACTAAAAAATCCAAGAGAAAAAAATGTGTCCACAGAGGAAGGTATGCGATTGGATGCGATAGAATTTACGACTTGCAAACTATGCTTTTAGCAAAGAAAATCCGTTTGTATTTAGATATGAAAAATAAGAAACTGGACAACTGGGTATTTCCAGAGTGGGGCATAGCAAACTGGTTAATAACTAACAAAAAAGCAATAGAAAAAGAATTAGAAGAATACAGGCTCTGGTTAAATCAGCATTGCAAAGTTGACAAAGACGGATATCCAATCTATGACTGAAAACCCAATCCCTGAGAAACTGCAGCGTAGAGAGTTTAGATTTGTTAAGTTGCTTTCCAAAGAAAAGAAGCCATTTGAGCCAAATTGGCAAAATAAGGGTTATGAGTTTGATAATCCTGAGTTGCTGCAACACATAGCGAATGGAGGGAACGCAGGCATCATTTGTGGAGTGGGAAACTTAGTTGTATTGGATATTGACAATCAAGAAGTATCTGACTCAACAGACTTTGATACATTCACTGTCAAGACAGGGTCTTCAAAGAAACATTTTTACTTTAGTGTAACAGAAGAAATGGACAGTAAAAAACTCAAAGATATAGGCGATTTGAGGGGCAAGAAAACGCAGGTCGTAATTCCCCCAAGCATACATCCCAATGGGCAACCCTATGTTGTTTTGAAGGATGTACCTATAAAGCAAATCTCTAAGGCTGAGCTGGAGTCCCTCCTCCAGCGCCTTAGGGCTGAAACTTCTTCTGCAAAAGCAACTATCAAAGAAAGTGATAAGACTCGTTCAGGATTAGAATATAAAAAAGTAATTAACCTGATTGGGAAGAATAAAACAAAAGAAGAGATTTTTAGTATAATGAGCACTTCAGAAAAATGGAGTACTGCTCATCCACAGTACAGAGAGCTGACATATAGCAAGGCATTAGCATTTGTTGAAAACTCAAAACAAAAAAAATTAGATTCTGATGAAGAAAAAAAGAAAAAGGAAGAAGAACTAAGGAATAGAATTGAAGATGATTTTGAAAATGCAAAGCAGGGGATGACTGATGCAGAAGTCAGGTCAGAGATTGAATACCTTCTAGGCAATCTAAAAACTAAAGCAGCAATATATCTTTTAGCAATCCACTTATTAACAAAATATCGCCTTATCACTATTGAAGATACGCAAGAAATATTTGTTTATAAAGAAGGGGTTTACTATGGAAGAGCAGACAGACTTTTATCTGCGCATGCACAACACATCTTAACAGATTTAGGAAGCACCCATTTTATAAGTGAAACATTAGCCCACATAAGAAGGTCAACTTTCAAAAAGAGAGAGGATTTATTGGAGCCACTGCTGAAAGTCTGCTTGCAAAATGGAATCTTAAACTTGGAAAACATGCAGTTAGAGCCACATACACCAGATATAGTCTTCTTCAACAAACTACCAATTAGTTTTATATCCACAGC
Organism: Candidatus Pacearchaeota archaeon; assembly: GCA_018304145.1. Lineage (GTDB taxonomy): Archaea > Nanobdellota > Nanobdellia > Pacearchaeales > GW2011-AR1 > ARS1285. Next base: position 4,443 of record JAGVWU010000016.1, read on the forward strand.
TGACTGCCCATTGATTAAAAAATTCTTAAAGGAAGTGTTGCCTACAAATGATGATATATTAACGATTCAGGAGTTGTTTGGTTACTGTCTTTACAAAGAATACCTTATTCATAAAGCATTTATGTTTGTTGGTGGTGGAAGCAACGGAAAATCTACACTTATAAAAATACTAAAGCACTTTTTAGGAAAAGAGAATTGTGCCGCTGTGCCGCTTCATCAGATTGAAGGAGATAAGTTTGCTGTAGCAAGTCTGTTTGGAAAGTTGGCTAATATGTTTGCAGACCTTCCAGCAAAAGCGCTTAAAGATAGTTCTTTGTTTAAGATGCTGACAGGAGAAGATAACATACCTGCTGAAAAGAAGTTTAAAGATAAGTTCTTCTTTCAAAACTATTCTAAGATGATTTTCTCTGCTAATCAGATTCCAAAAACACCAGATGAGTCTGATGCATTTTTTAGAAGATGGATTATATTGCAGTTCCCAAACCAGTTTACAGGAAGCAGCGATGATAAGAAATTAATCTACAGACTGACAACTGATGCAGAGATGTCAGGTCTGTTAAACTATGCAATTGAAGGACTAAAAAGATTACTGGAAAAAGGAGATTTTACCAGTGCAAAGAGCATTGAAGAAATGCGTGAAGTATACATGCGTCAGTCTGACAGCGTTATGTCTTTTATAATGGACTGCCTTGAAGTTTCAATTAGTGACCATATTGGCAAAAAAGAACTTTATACCAGATATACTGAATACTGCAGGGAAAAGATTTATCCTATTGTCCCAGAGAACGCTTTTCATAAGGAACTTCACAGAAAAATAAGGGTGGAAGATTTCAGACCTGCTATCAAAGACCCTGTAACAAACAACTTTATTAGAGTTAATTGTTGGAGGGGAATAAAATTAATACAAAATAGGTTGGACAACCTTGACAACCAGGACACAAACCAAAATTCCAGTCCAGGTAGTCAGGGAAGTCAGGGTAATTCTGATAATAATACTCTTGGAGCTTGGATAAATAGTGATGAAGAACCAGAATACGAAACGGAGGACTTAACATGATAAATAAGAGTAATATGCTTATTGCACCTGATGTAGATAAAAAATTTGCTGAAGAAGTGTTTAATATTTTGAAGGCCTTAAAGAAAGAACTAGGTCTAAAAACTACTTCAAAAATGATTATTTCAAATAGAAAAGATATAACTGGTTTATACATTCCAGATGAAAATATAATATTGATTTCAGAATTTGGCATTAAACTATTTGCTGAAAAAGAGAACTTACCTATTTATCACTCTGTTCTTATGAATGTTTTAATCCATGAAATTTACCATTCTATATTAAAAGGTGGTGATGAAGAAACAGTTACTAATCTTACAGATAAAGCAGTTGAAATTTTTATTGAGAAATATTTGGGAATTATTAATTAATTTTTCCGTCGCTGAAGGGAGGATATTTAAACTTTAACCAATTAGAGTTATATGAGGAAAGATAAGGTTAGATTTGGGACAATTGTGGGTATATTACTATTTGTTAGTTTCTTAGTTACAGGATTTTTCTTTTTAGATTATCAAATAGAGGAGAACTTCACAGGAAAAACTGAAAGTATAGGACTTCAAAAGAACAATGTAAGATTCACAGATGCTTACTGGAGATTAGTAGATTTTCCTGGCTGTGAACTTGCAGACAAAGAGAATAGAATAATGCAAGACATTGAATTAATTTATAACATCAATTATTATGATAGAGATTACTCCTGTACTTACCAGATAACTCAATATTATTCTGATGGGCTTACAAGCACAACACAATCAAGAACCTTAGATGAGAATGTTTATACTTTAACTGGATTTAATGTCTATGATACTTATGATATAACTCTTTGTTGTAATGACGGAATTAATAGGATTTGTAAATCTAAGGGTGTTAAGAGTTATTGCTAGGGGTTGCTAATAATTTAATGTTTATTTTTTCTACTTAGAATTATTGCAAAAAGAATTAATCCAATTATTATTGTTCCACCAATAATTAATGAACCCCTTAAACTACTATTCTCTTTTTTGTCATAGTTATTAATTTGATAGTCATTAGTTGCTTGATAAGTATTCTCTTCTATGGGCAAGGATTTAATTTCAACATAGCAAGTATCCACTTCATTTGTAAAGCTTTCTTTTAACTCTATCAAACATCTTCCATTATCTGAATCTCCTGCTGTTACAGATAATGATTTAGTAATTTTTTCTCCAGAATTTATAGTAAAGCCTTGGCTATCACCTGCTCCAAAATTTCCATAACATTCTTTTACTCTTAAATTAAATCCTTTCTTTACATTTAAGAGATTTTCAATAGTAACTGTGATCTTTCCTTGTTCGCCAACATTAAATTCAGTAGGTTTGTCACAATGTAATAATATTCCATCTATCTGTGCATTGACCATAGGAAATACTAATATAGAAAGCATAATTGAAATTGATAAGAATGTCCAAATCTCTCTATTATTTGATTTTTGTCCCATTTTACTAATTGGTAACTATATGGTAAATATCGTATTTAAGTATTATGGTAACTAAGTTATATGAAAAAGGTAACTAAATGGGACTTAGTTAGTTTTGTGTTAGCCAGTTCTTACAGGAAGAATGTTTTGTCTGCTTTGTCAACACCAAAGACTCCTTCTTCTATAAGCAAGGAAATAAACATAAACAAAACTCATGTAAGCAGAGCTTTATCAGAGTTAGAAGATAAAGGTTTGATTAAGTGTTTAACACCACAAGCAAAGAAAGGTAAGATATACACAATACAAGAGTTAGGAAAAGAAACACTAACTGAAGTGAACAAGTTAAAATAGAAACATTTATATATTAATTTACTCATATGAGTAATATGTTACTTAATAAAGAATTAAAAGTATTAGCAGAGTTTACTTCAAATTACAATAGTGAACTTTATGGCAGAGCAATTGCTTCTAAATTAAAGATGAATCAAAAGACAGTTTCTAATGTCTTAACTAAATTAGAAAAAAGACATATAATCAAGTTCAAACAAGAGGGAAGAAATAAATATTATTTTCTTAATAAACTAAATCCTTCAACAAAAGAGATGATAAAATTAGTAGAGGTTAACAAAAGAATAACTCTCTTTGAAAAGTATAAACAAATCAATCCTTTATTCTCAGAGTTGGAAAAGAGAACAAATGGAATTAGTGTTATATTTGGGAGTTATGCAAATTTCACCAAAACTGAAAAATCAGATTTAGATTTATTTGTTATTGGTTCTATATCAGAATTAAGTGATTTAGAAACTCTTTACAATATTAAAATAAATGTTGTTAAATCTACTACTAACAAATTTAAACCAGATGATTTATTCTCAAAAGAGATATTAAATAATCACATAATCTTAAAAGGAGTTGATGAGTTCATTAGATTAATATGGTAAGTTTAAAGTGGTGTTGTAAACAAAAAGACGGAATTAAACTGATTGAGCCAAGTGATAACCTTTCTCTTTCCTATATGCAGATGGCAGATAATGCTTTAGGAACAATGAACAGAGAAAGAAAGTATAATCTTACCTTTGCAATATCTGCTGGTTATTACTCTATGTATTACTCTCTTTATTCTGTGCTAATGAAGTTAGGGGTTAAGTGTGAGATTCACTCTTGTACATTAGAGTTTATGAAAGTGTTGCTGTCTGAGTTTTATACCAAAGAGGATTTTAAGATTATCTCAAAAGCATTTGACTTAAGAAACATTGCACAGTACTATGTTGACAAGGTAATAGATACCAAAGAGTCAGATATGATTATGAGCAAAGCTCCTTTGTTTGTTAATACTTCAAAGGATGTTTTGTCTAAGATAAATGAGAGTGATGTTAAAAAGATAAGAGATAGCTTAAAGGGACTTTCTGGCTAAAATAAGTCACAAGCCCACCTCTTCTGATGCCAGCTCGTTAATTGGCTTTAACAGTTCTTTTAAACCCTTAAACTGTTTAAACTATATTCTTATTACTTTTATTAATATATTAAATAGTATTTTAATATACACTCTGGGTAGTTCTGGGCTTGTGGGATATAAAGAAAGTAAGTAACTATGGTACTTCTACTATATTAAATAACTTTAATATACAAAAAATAAGTGCTAAAGATTTTAAGATGGTTTGTCAGCTTCACTCTAATAATTTTAGAGTAGTGTTTTAGTTATACCATTTAATCTTTAATGTTAAAAGATTTTAATTCTCAGAGAATAATCCAGAGGTTTATTTGAATTGATTTATTAATAAATATAAATTTATATATAAATTTCTATCGTCGGAAAAAACCATACCCGTATATATTATATAAAAATAGCTAACAGATGTATAAGTAAATTGTATGCGTGTGCATGCGCAGGGGAATGTGCGAAACTTGATGTAAGTAGGGGTTGCTTAACAAAGTCTTTTTAAGGTTCTGTTTCATTGATTTTGTATGGACTTATCAGAAAAAGAAACAATGAAACAAAAGGCAATTAATAACTTCTAAAGAAACGAAAAGGATTTATAGCCCCCTTTTAGTGTATTTATATGGATAGTTTACAATTTGATAAAACTGAAATATTAAATCAATTCATTAGTAATCTAAGAAACAAGAACCTCTTACCTAAGCCCCATTTGGGAGTTTTAGAGACAAAATGGCCTGAAGAAGGGGTTGGAACTTTTACATTTTCTGATAGACCGGCATCACAGAATGTTATAGGATACGATTTTCAGATAAACTCTCAAGGAACTAATCCCCAATCAATATCTACATTAAAATTTTGGATTAGGAGTGGAAGTTTAATTTCTCCACAAGATCCAGAAGAAGAGGCATTTATTCCTCTTGAAATAGTTATCATTTCTAATTTAAATGAGCCTTCTTGTAAGGTGTTCATTAAAAATGAAAAAACTGGAGAAATGTATGTTGAAGAACAAATGGAAAAATTAAAAGTTCTTGGTTCAAAAAGTTTTTTTAAGTACACATGGGAAACGAGTTTCCCAGTAAAATATAAGGAATTTGGTAAAGAGCTTATTAAAGAAGATACTAATCTAATCAAACTTAGTTTAGTAAAGAATATTAAAAAAGAATCTGACGATCTCTTTAGAGTCCAATTAAGAATATCTAATGAATTTATATTACAAGATTCCAAAAAAGATTATTTTAATGCTGGAATTAAACAAGGAGATAAAGAAAGATATCAAAAGATTCCTAAGGGGTTATTATTAGATCTTTATATTAATGAAACTTCTGAACAAGCCCAGTTTAATATTCAAAAAAATAGATGGGGTTCTAAAACTTCTATAAGGCGATTATTTAATCTTGTTCCTCAAACTGAAACACCAAATAAAATAGATTTTTCTGAATATTTTAGAGGTTATGAAACAATTCCTAAATTTAAAGAGGGAAAGACAAAAGAAGAGTTTATGAAATATTTGTCCTCAAAAAACGTGTTTATATCGGAAGAAGTTATAAGTGTATATGAAAAAATATTCAAAAAAGAAGGGGAATCTTTATTTTACAAATATCAAGAGGAGGGAATTTCAGAAATTGCAAAAGAATTAAAGGATAAAAATGGGATTGTAAACATAATTTCTGTAAGAACTGCTGGTGGAAAAACCGAAACATTCGCCGTTCCCTTAATAAATTTTTGTTATCAGAATTTAGATAAGAAGGGAGTTAAATCGCTAATCTTTTACCCCACAAAAGCTCTTGCTAATGACCAAGCATCTAGGATATTCAATACATTATACTTTTTAAATAAGGAATTAAAAAAACAAAATAAAAGACCTATTACTATGGGAATTTATCATGGTGACATAAAAAAAACCTTTAATGAAGAAAAAGAAGTGTGGGTTCCATTTAAATGCCCCAATCCTGAATGTGGTGCCCCCCTTGTTTTTGAAGAGAGGGGAAACCAGAATATTCCTAAATGCTCCAAATGTGGGGAGGTTTTAGATTATTTGGTTTTAACAAGATATGAAATTCATAGTAGACTACCGGATATTCTAATTACAAATCAAGATACGCTGCATTACACACTTATGAAACATCCACAAAATCACTCCATATTCGGAAGGAAAATTAACTATTGTGAAGAATGTGGAGAATCTTTTATCAGTAAAAAAGTGTGTCCAGATTGTCATAAACCCCTAATACCAATAGAACCAGAGTGTAGTCCTGAGATGATTATTCTGGATGAGATCCATATGTTAGGAGGTGCATTTGGAATAAACACCTCTTTATTTTTAAAGAGATTAGTTAATATTATAAAAAAGTATTCAAATTCAGAATTTTATAAACCTACATTTATTGGAGCAACAGCAACGATAAATAACCCCCGAGAATTTGGAAGTAAACTTTTTAATAATCCAAATGTAAATATGATTCCTGCAGATAAGGGAGGAGCATATAAGACCGAACTTGATTCAAAAGAAGATTTTATTAAACGAGAGCATTTATTTATACTTCCAAGAGCATTTAATAGTGCAGACACCTTGTCTTTTGGAATGCATTTTATACTAAAATACTTTGCAGAAAATCTTGAGGAGAAGCCTTCTGTCTTAGGTTTTTGCGAAAGTATCAAAGATAATAGAACCTTAATAAAACTTACACGCTCAAGGAAGCCAAAGATTAATGGTAAAAATATTGAAATTGGAGGGCATACTTCCCAATTTGATAGAAATTATAGAGCTGAGATTGAGAAGAAGTTTACTAGAAAAGAGATAGATGTGTTGTATGCAACTTCGACTTTAGAAGTAGGAGTTGATTTTGATGATATAAATGTACTACTTTTACACGGAGTTCCATATTCTTTTAATGATTATCTGCAAAGAATTGGTAGATCTGGGAGGAAAAAAGATGCAGCAGTAATAACTACTTTAAGGAAATGGAGTCCTTTAGATTATTATTACTTTGAAAAATGCAGGTCAATGTTAGAAAATCCCGATGAGTTTGTTGTAGACCCCCCCTTTAATGAAAAAAATGAAGTAATCTTAAAAAGTCACTTAAGAGCATTATTCTTTGATTTTTTAAATACCCTCCCAAGTATTGAAAAGATATATGGTATAAAAGAACTAAAGGAGTTTCTTTCTGGAGGTGATTCTAAGGAAATGTCTAAAGAATTTAAACAAGAATTCAATAAACAAATAAAGGAATGCTTTGGGAATTCTGTCGAGGATGCATTAATTGAATTTGTTCTCAATGATGGGAAAGAAGGGCTGAATAAACTTATTTTTTCAGATACCGACATAAAAAATGTAGAAGAACTTTTCAATAAACTTGATGAAGAATTTCAAATTGGACAATTGCGTAATGCAGATAAAACTGTGGAGGTGACATTTCAAATTTAAAATGGGAACAAGCAAAAAAGATAGTAAATCTATGGGATATGCAATTTCTAAATTATTTGAAAACTCATATGCCACCTATAGAGAAAATATGTATAAGGTAGACCATATTGTAAAAGGAGATCCAGTCACTCTAGACTGGAATACTTATGAAAGAATGAAACAACGATTAAGGCTTCTTGACCCTCAAACTTTTGCAGGGATGTGTCTCCCAAAATTTGAAGAACCAAAGACAGATAGAGCAAAAATGGAATATTTTTTGGAGTTCATTAAAAGGGTTCAAATAAATGAAATGGATAAAGTTGTCGCAAACTTAAGCCCGGAGTTAGAATCGTTCATGTGTGATAATTGTAATAATTTTATTAGAGGAGTAACCTTTATCAAAGGGGTAAATAAATTCAAATTTTTATGTCCCAATTGTAATCAACCTCTCTCTCAAGCACCCTTACTAATTAGATCCAGAAAGCCTAAGGAAGATAGAAGAAACACCCCAATGGTGACATACATAAGAGCAAATAAAAAAGTATGCCCCTCTTGTGGTAATGAAGATTGGCTTGGTTTAATGATAACTGATCCAGAACAGCCTATGGGATCTCTAAAATGGGTATGTAAACATTGTTCGAGCATTGTCGCTCCTTTGGAGACATTTAAATACGGATATAAACCTCAAGAACCTACAGAAAACCTAACTAAAGGAATAACCGTCTCTCTTGCTAATGCTGAAGATTCTACACTTAAGAAAATAGAGTTGAATGGATTTTTAAAACGAGACAAATATAAGGGAATTTTTTATTCAGATCAAGTTGATGTTTATCAAGTAACTTGGGGATATAAACTAGGTCAATATGAAAATATCCGAATTAAAAATTTTCCGAATAATTCTTATTATGGGAGACATTTCAGTACCCAGGGAATTATCTTAGAACTAGATCCTTCAATTTACCAGGATGCTTTGGACAACATCCAGGAGTTATACAAAGAAGACAAGGAGTTATATGATAAATTCTTGACAGATATAGAGCATGATGATCCAGAAATGAGAACGCTCCAACTTAAAAGATGGGTGTTACATACGCTTAAACATATGTTACTTATGTATCTACCTGTAATTACTGGATTGCCACATCAAGAATTTGGCGGTTCTTATGATTTAGATAAGAATAGGGTTATAATTTATGATAACCAAGAAAATGGTATTGGGGGGTGTCAAAAACTTTGGAAAGATAAAAAGAACCTCACAGATTTATTTGATTTAATAACTGAAACAATAGAAAGATGTGATTGTAGAAATAAATGTCCGAAATGTGTATTATTAGATACTTGTGGAGAAGTAAACCAAGCATTGAATAGGCATTTATTAGTCCCCTTATTTGAAGATGTAGATACATTTTATGATTAAAGATGAATAAAGAAAAAGTTATAACAACAATATTAGAAGAACTTGAAAGAAAGAGTTTGGCTACGGAGAACATTCTTAGTCTTAATCAAGAACTAAATTTGGATCTGCTGAAAAATTTAGAGAGGGTGGGGTTTATTAAACGAATAGGAAGTTCTCAACTTATCTCTTCATGTAATTGGGAGATAACCCAAGAGGGAAAATCATTTATTAAATTTAAAAAGAAATTGGAAGAGGATTCTAAGAAAATTAATCGAATTGTTATGACTCTTCCCCCATCTCTGCAAAAAAGGATATTAGAAAAACACCCAGAAGTTAATCTAACAGATAAGTCTATAAAAGAATTGTTTTCATCTACAAAAGAAGAATTAAAGATATTGTCTCCCTACATAGATGCATCATTTATTAGCTATATACAAGATATAAGTTCAAATATTAAGATAAAGTTATTAACAACACTATCAAAATATGGAAAGAACCCGGTACTTGAAAGATTAAAACAATCAAAGACAAATCTTGAAATTAAATATCTCTCTGAATACAAGAATAATGTTCAACAATTCCAAGTTCATGCAAAGGTTATAATTTCCGATAGAAGAGAGATCTATATCGGGTCAGCAAATTTTAAAGACACTAGTATGCTCTATAACTTAGAAAGCGGGATAATATCCCTGGATGAACAATTAATAGAGAGTTATAGGGAGATTTTTGATGAAATATATTCTTCACTTTAATATTCAAAATGGTAGTTTCAATTGAATTAAAAAACGTAGATGTACTTCTAAAATACGTTAATTGTGTTGAAAGAGTTTTATTTGTTGATAATAAATGGATGAAAGATTATGAAGATATAAAGACCAATGTAAGAAAGGAGTATACTGGAATCCCATTATTTCTTAAAAAAATCTTAGACTCCTTTGAAGCTAAGAACTTATCTATTTTTTATGAATCTCTTCCCGAAAAAGAGTTGATAAAAAAATGGGATGGAAGTTTATTTGGAGTAGTTTTAGAATCACTCAATCATTCAAATTATGTTAAGGAAGGTTTAGAAGACCAACAATATGTAGTAATAGCTTGTCCAAGTATTGAAAAGGTATTTCATTTTAAAACTAATAAATCGGTTTCAGATTATTTTCTAAAAACAGCAGAGATAAAGGATTTTTATTATCATCCACAACTACCAAGAATAAAAATATACTCAAAGAACTTCTCAATTTCTGAGAATAAATCTAAATTAAAGGAACTAAAGTTTTTGTATACACTACCCTTAGATGCCAATAAATTAGTTGGGAGCTATAAAGAGATTGATGAAAAAATTTTTTGGGACGAACTAGTACCTGATCCAGCATATGGTGTACAAGTGGGTAATTTAGGAGTTTATTATATATCTCCTATTAAGATTGTTGAGGTTAAAAGAGATATAGAAAACATTAGAGAGCAGATAATTTTGGTTGCCGAAGATTTTTTTGGGAAAAAATATGAATTTTGTATGAAACCCTTGGATTACAAAAAGATTTTAGGGGATTTTCCGGAAGAAAAAGTTTTAGATGAACCATTTTATTTAAGAGCACTTACTTTTCAAGGATTTGCAGAAGATTTTAGACATATTCTTGAATCAGAAAGAATTAGCTCTGAAGAATTTAAAAAAGATTCCGCTTTTTCATATATTCGTTTTAGGAAGGTAATAAAAAAAGAAGAAGTTCCACAAGAATTAACAATCTTCTTTTCAGACATAGCGGAGAAAGATGGGGCATATTACTGCTTTCCATATGGTTTTGGAACCGAAATGTTTGATGCTAAGGAGAAATTTAACACTGAAGACCGGTTCTCCGTTTCATTTGCTGCTTTAAAAAAGTATCACGAATTTCAAAAATTATGCGATCTTCATCCAGATTGGAAGAATATATATTTAAATAAAATAGATGCATCATCTTTTTATCATCCATTAAAGATTTTATATCCAAACCCTTGGGGGGTACATCGAGGATTTTTGAGGGATTCATCTTACAGGTTTAGATTCTATGCAAAAAATAAATTATTAAATCTCTTCTGTCCAGATTGTAACAAATACAGTATGATTATTAAAACTAAAGATATTCCGGAAAGATGCCCCATTTGTAATTGTAAAGGGCTTATTTCATTAGAAGAAGCGGAAGATAAAAATTTATTTTTAAAAGACAAACAATCCTTTTTAGATAGCGAAGAAATAAAATTAAAAGATTATTATCGACTATCAACTCTGTTTATATCTTTCTCAAAATGGATTTACTACACATTGAATTTTACAAAGTTTAGTTTAAATAGGTGCGTTGAAATATTAAATCAAACAAAAAGCTTATTAAACGAGAAAAATGAAGAAGAATTCTTTGATAAGCTTTTTAAAATAAAAGAACATGATAATAAAAGGTATGATATAAGTAATATACTATATCAAATAGGAAAAAATGAGGTGTAAAAATTTTAAGTTTAAAAGAAACTATGAGAATATAACTAATAATTATTTAACTCATGGAATCCATGCTTATACTGCTAAATTTATTCCCCAAATACCAAGATTTTTTATAGAGAAGTATACAAAAAAGGGAGAGACTATTTTAGATCCTTTTGCAGGTTCTGGAACAACGCTTTTGGAATCTTTTATTTTGGGAAGAAATTCCATAGGGATTGATATAAACCCTTTAGCTGTTTTAATCTCAAAAGTTAAAACTACTCCTATTGAACCCAAAAAATTAAAAAAGTCGGTTATAATCTTGTTCGATTTGTTAGACAAAAATTTGAATGGAGATTATTCTGTGGAATTTCCTAATAGAGATTATTGGTTTAGTGAGGGTAGTATAGAAGACTTAAATAAAATTATGTCGGTAATAATCACATTATCTAAATCCGGCAAGATTGACAAGAAAACGAGAGATTTCTTTTTCGTCTGTTTTTCTTCTATAATTAGAAACTCTTCTTACGCTGATCCATCTAATCCCAAAGTATACTGCTCTCCAAGAATGAAAGAAAAAAAAAGAAACGGACACAAATTTTATCCTATTAAGTTATTCAAAGAAAAAGTTATTAAATATAGTGAGAATATGGAAGATCTATTTTATAAAACCAAAAATAACGGGGTAAAGGTAGATTTTGTTAAAACAAACGATACCCGTAATATAATCCTTCCTAAAGGATTTAAGAAAGTTAATTTAATAATAACTTCCCCTCCATATGCGAATGCCCAAGAATATTTTAGGAACTTTAAACTAGAACTATTCTGGTTAAAATTAGTTGATCGTAAAAGATTAGCAGAATTAGACAAGGACCAAATTGGGGGAGAAAATCATGCATCCCTAAATTATAGCAAACTTCATCAAACAGGCTATAGGGAAATTGATTCAATCATAAAAAAACTTTTTAAAATTAATAGGAAGGGGGCATATATTGTATATAAATATTTTTATAATATGGAAAAAAGTATTAAAGAATACTACAAAGTTCTAAAGGGGGGAGGTCATTGTGTGATAATTGTCGGTAATAATACTGTAAGGGGAGTTAAAATTCCTATTGATAAAACTTTAATAGAGATAGCTAAAAATAATGGTTTTAAATTACATGATTATGGATATGACTTAATTAAAAATAGAAAGTTTATGATAAAAAGAAATAATGGTGCAGAAATTATAAAGAAAGATTTAGTTATAGACCTAATTAAAAGATAAATTTTGTTAATTAATCTTATTTGATACTCGCTTCAAAAATCTTCTCAGTATCTGAATTATATATTTTTTGAGTTCCGTTCTTGATATGATATCCAATATTTTTTTCCTTGCAGAACTTAATAGCTTGTCCAACACAATTCTCAAAGAATTGATCTTTATCCTTAAATTCTGAAACTATTTTATTATGGTTTAATCTTCCAAATATAATCTTATCAACAAAAGAAATTCTCTCTAAAATCTCCATTAAATCTTGTTCCACCAAATTTGGGGTAGGATATGGTTCTATACTTACCCATGTTTTCAAACCATTATCATGCAAATACTTCAAGGCATTCATTCTATCGTTAATTGAAGGACTGAAGGGTTCAAACTTGTTTTTGAAATCATCATCTAAAGATACTAAAGTAATCCCATAATAATTACCAGAACCATATTTGGTTTTATCTGTGAGAACCTTGGGATAAATACCTTTTGTAAGAACTGTACATTTTATATTATTCTTATTTAACTTTTCGATTATTTTTAGTGTCATCTCCTTAACTTCAGGGTAACCTTCCATAAAAGGATCTGTCGTGAAACTAATATGGACAAAATCAATTTCTTCTTTATATTTTGGAATCTCTTTGTCTAATAATTCAAGTGCATTTTCAACAAGTTTGGGGTTGCACCACCACTCAGAATCCCCTTTTATCCAACCATGGAATTTTGCATTTTTCATAGCAAAACAAGGATACCTACATCCATGTGAACAACCTAAAACATGATTTAAACAAAAGTTTCCATACTCTACCTTTGTTCTATACAATAAAGTTTTTCTTCTTATTTTTTCCATAAAAAATCAAGCAGAATTCTCTTTAAAAATTTATTTATCGTCGATAAATAAACTATTTAGTTTAAATTAAAATTATTAATTAATTTCATTTCAATTTGTTAGCAAATGGTCTTTTATGATAAATGGATTTAAACATCTCAATAAGTTTTGTTTCAACATCATAAGGGTCATCTATAGTTGATTTCCAAGCAATAAGTAAATCATCAGAATCTTCTAACTCCCAAATGGACTTTCCACCCTTATGAATCTTACTTTTTCGGATATATTGAGATAATCTTTTTCTGAGTGTAACTTTTGATGCTCTTCCACCAGCTTGACCAATATAGATTACATTGGCATTTTCTACCCAATAGTCTAATAACAACTCCTTGTTATTCCTGAATTCTGGCTGGCTGTCAGAATTTCTAAAAACAAGATAAACTCCTTTTTGAAGAGGAATTATTTTACGTTGAGAAGAAGTCTTTAGTTCCGACACTTTCTTAAAACCCTCAAAACCATTCTTTTCCACCCAATCTTTATCAAATTCCATAGAACTCCTTGGGTAGCTTGATTAATAAAGAATGCTGCAAGTTAGTATTACTTTGTTATACTTGTCATGTCCAACATGTCCACGTTGTCCAACCTTTTTTGCATTTAATTAAAACTAAGAAACTTTTTTATTTATTTTTTTGCTATATCCCTTCTTTTGCAAAAGAGCATATCTTCTGATAGAAACCTGCATATTTTGGGCATTTCTTTAATTACTTTAAATCAGATTTAAATGCCCCCACGAGATGATAAACCTTAGGTTAAGGTTCTCCCGCTAAAATTAGAATTTTTATTGACGTTGTTTATTTTTGAGTTTTAAAGTTGGGTGTTAAAAATAGCTAAGGTTAAACTCTGCAAAAATGAGCAGTTAAGTGCTCCCCTGACCTGAATTTATAATTCCTCTTCATTTATTAAAGGATATATATCCAAAGCAACTTCTTCATAAGGATGAACTTTCTTTATTGCCTTTATAATTGCTTTAGCTTTATTCTTTGGGCAAACAACTTCTATTTTCTCTTCTTCTACTTCTTCTAATTGATTCGCTTTTCCAATATGGGGATTTGCTTTGTCATTTGGTTTAAACCTTCCAATTCCTTTACTGGAGAAACTGCAATATTCGTAATTACCAATTATTCCAGCATCAGCTTCGCCCATTGCTTTTCTAACTTTATCAGTATGTGTTAAAGGCACAAATACAACAATCTTCACAATATCTGCTTTTGTTTTATCCATTTTCATATTTTATGTAGTTGGTTATTATTTATCAATTTATCATTTTTTATAGTTACTCAAGTAACCATTTCCATAAAGGCACAAATTTAATATTCTCTCCGTCAAATTTTTCTTCTGTTTCATAATCCCAAGTTATAACTATAAGGTTTTTACACATTAAATCTTTACTGGATTTTAACAAAGCATTAATTTCCCTTTCTCTTATTTCTTCTTTTGAATTTATGTAACTCACTTGAATTAAACTCTCTATTTTTTTGTCTTTTTTTATAACAAAATCAACTTCATTTTGCTGATAATCTTTCCAGTAATAAACTTCAAATGAATTTTCTTTTGCTTTTCTCCTTTGCAATTCAAGAGCAACTTCATTTTCTATAACTTTTCCCTTATTTTCTGAAAATTTGAATCCTATAGAGTTCATTAACCCCGAATCAATACAATAAACTTTTTTAGGAGCTATAAATTGTTGTTTCAATTTAAAATCAAATCTTTCTAATCTAAATATCAGAAAAGCATTTTCAAGGTATGAAATCCAATTAGATATTGTAGATACATGTTTAATATTAAATATTCTTGCTAATTTACTGTAAGTTATTTCTCCAGAAGAATTTGTTATAAGATATTTAGCAAGTTTCTTTATTTCTTCTTTTTTAGAAATATTATGCCTCAATAAAATATCTTTTGTGAGTATATCCTCATAAATTTTTGAAATCATTCCTTTTCCAAATTTATATGCTTCTGGAAATCCCCCTATTTCAAGATATTCCTGCAAAGTTTTCATAATTTCTGCTTTTTCTTGTGTTGTATATACTTTATTTTCTTTAACTTCCTTTAATTTCAAAAATTCTTTAAATGAAAAAGGAAATAAAATTATATCCAAATATCTCCCAGTTAAATGAGTTGATAGCTCTCCAGATAAAAGCTTAGAGTTGCTTCCAGTTAGAATTATCTTTTTTGTTCTTCTTAATCTGTTTACAAATAGTTCCCAATTATCTACATTTTGAATTTCAT
This sequence comes from Candidatus Pacearchaeota archaeon, assembly GCA_018304145.1. Taxonomy (GTDB): domain Archaea; phylum Nanobdellota; class Nanobdellia; order Pacearchaeales; family GW2011-AR1; genus ARS1285. The sequence continues at coordinate 19,985 of JAGVWU010000016.1, forward strand.
CTAAAATTATGTAATCTATGTCTTCATAAAGTTCATAAAATGATTCTAAAATCTTATTCAAATCGTCACTTTTTAATCCTGCTAATCTTTCATCATCAAAGTTAATATATGCGAATTTGTGCGGTTTTGCTAATAAATAAGAAAAAATAGACTTTCCACATCTTCTTATTCCTAAAATGGCAAGTATATTAGGATATTTTAAGGATTCTTTACTTTTGTTTAATCCGGTTCTTTCTATTATTTTTTCTTCTTTTTCTATCTTTTCCAGTTCTTCTCTTTGCTCTTTAATTATACTTTTAAAATCCATATTATAGTAATAGAAAGGTTATTTATAAAGCTTTCTATTAGCATTAGTAAACTTTAAGATGTTAACGCCCCCCGAAACATATAGTTAAGTGCTCCCCAAACCTCAGCGTCGATAAGCTTTTGGAGACTTGAACCTAAGGATTAACGCCCAATGTCATTAAGTTAAGCCTTAACTTTTTTCTTGGTAACAATAACATAAACCCTCTTTCCTAAATACTTTCTTGGAACATCTGCTTTAGCAGAAGTTCCGATTGGAGTTACTACTCTTTCTAAGAACCCTTCTATTTCTTCATCCTTCAATACAAGTTTTCCTTTATTTAACTTTATTATTCTCATAATAAGATAACTATAGATATCTTTATAAATCTTTCGGCATTATACCTTTTATGAAAAGAAAGAAGAAAAAGAGTGAGAGATTTATTAATTACATTAGAAATAAAATTTATTCTAAACAATTTTTAGAATCAAATAGAAAATCTGATAAAGATTTTACAAGAAAAAGAAAGCTGACTTTTCCAAAAATAATCTTGTTCATGTTAAATTCTATAAAAAAATCTTTACAAAAAGAACTTACAGAGTTCTTTCTAAATTTTTCTAGCGAAAAGAATATAACCAACTCTGCTTTTTGTCAAAGCAGAATGAAATTAAGTCATACAGCATTTATAGAATTAAACGATGGCATAATTAAAGAATTTTATACTGATAATGTGTTTGATTTATGGAATAGATTTAGATTGCTGGCAATTGACGGAAGCAGACTTCAGCTTCCACTTTCTTTAGAGCTTATTGAAAATTTTGGCTTTGCAGAAAATCAGGGAGCAGTTCCTGTTCCAATGGCACAAGCTTCATATTGTTATGACTTGTTAAATAATATGATTATAAATTCAGAAATAGATAGATATGAAACCAGCGAATACAATTTAGCTTTAAAGCACTTACAAAAATGTCAATTTGAAAAAGATTTACTGATATATGATAGATATTATGATAGAATGTGGTTTATGTTCTATCATATATTAAAGCAAAAAGATTTTATTATAAGAATGGCAAGAAATTCCATTACTGAAGTCCAAAACTTTTTTAGTTCTGAAGATGAATCCAAACTAATTGAAATCACTAAATTACATCACGATTCAAAAGAACAGCTTAGAAAATTAGGTCTTGAATTTAATCCTTTCAAAATAAGACTTGTAAAAGTAATTCTCGATAATGGTGAAATTGAAGTTTTAGCAACCTCTCTCCTCGATGAAAATAAATATTCTAATAAAGAATTTAAAGAGCTTTATGGAAAAAGATGGGGCATTGAAACAAACTTTGATCATTTGAAAAATCATTTAATGATTGAAGATTTTACAGGCCTTTCAAGTTTATCAGTTTTACAGGATTTTTTTGTAAGCATGTTTATGGCAAACATGCAACAGATTTTTATTAGTGAAGCGCAAGATGAATTGAAAGATCAAAAGAAAGATACAGAATACGAATATAAAATTAATAAAAATCTCTCCTTCGGTTTTATGAAAGATAGATTTATAAAAATATTATTAGATAAAAATGCTGATAGAAATATAAAAGATTTAAAAGAATTATTTAAAATAAACCCTTCTCCAATT
>JAGVWU010000017.1 GCA_018304145.1 Candidatus Pacearchaeota archaeon
TGGATTTTTCTTAAATCCAATCTCTTCGAAAAGTTCATAAGGATAAATTTCATTTATTCTATTTATGGAAAGAGATTTTGCTAATTTGTTGTAAGCAAAGAGTTTAGCTGATTCTTTCAGGTGCTTGGCTTTACCGCCAAGCGCCTCAAATAAAATTCCAAAAAGATTGTATTTATTTTCTATTTTATCAATAAGTAAGAAATGTCCTGCAGAGAAACTTATATTTCTCTTCATTTTAATTGAACCTCCTTTCAATAATTAAAACTCGCTAAGAAATAGAGTATTAAATATTAACTACAAACGACTTACGACCGACTACTTACTATTGAATTCGCAACTGGCGAATTCAAGTTATTAAAATAAATTTATTCTTCTTTAACCCTAACTTCAAGACTAACTATAAAATAGTAAAAAATGTTTACGAAACAGACCGAGAAATTGCAAAAATCATTTAACTCTCGTACTTACTTTTTTACCAAACTCCAAAATACTGCTTCCTTCATTTATAACCTTTCTCATAATTTCTTTTAATTCAGGTATTTTTACTCTTACTTGTTCTGCGGTATCTCTATCTCTAAGAGTTATAGTTTTATCTTTCAAGCTCTGCTCATCTACAGTAATGCATGCAATTGTTCCTGCTTCATCATTTCTAGCATACCTTCTTCCAATACTTCCGCTTTTATCATAAACAACATTAAACTCTTTCCTTAAATCCCTTACAATATCCTCTGCAAGCTTGTTATATTCTGGCTGTTTAACAATTGGAAAAACAGCTGCTTTGATTGGAGCAAGTTTTGGATTTAATTTTAAAACAATGTTCTGTCTTTTTTCATCAAAATTGTAAGCATCAAACATAAAAACCAAGAATGCTCTTTCAACTCCGAGCGAAGGCTCGCAAACAACATGGGGAAGAACCTTTGTTTTTGTTTCTTCATCAAATATTTTTAAATCTTCTTTTGAAAATTTTTCATGCTGTGATAAATCAAAATTTCCTCTATCTGCAATTCCTTCCAATTCCTGCCATCCAAATGGAAATTTATACTGCAAATCCCAGGTGTCTGTTGCATAATGACTTTTTTCCTCGCTTAAATGCTGTCTTACTCTAAACTTATTTTTGTCAGCCCCTAATTCTAAAAACCATTTTGTTTCATTAGCCAGCCAGTATCCATGCCATTTCAATTTTATAATTTCTTTTTCAACAGCATCTTTAATTTTCATTTTAACAGAATCTTTTCCAGTTTTTTGCATTTCTTCTGAATAAACATTTAATTCAAAATTTTCAAGTTCTTCAAAATAACTGCATTCTTTCCTTTTTTCAGGATGAATAAAATATTCAATCTCCATTTGTTCAAATTCTCTGCATCTGAACAAAAAATCTCTAGGAGAGATTTCATTTCTAAAAGATTTTCCAATTTGAGCAATTCCAAAAGGCAATTTTAATCTTGAATTTTCCTGCACAAATTTAAAATCCGCAAAAATCAATTGAGCTGTTTCAGGACGAAGATAAGCAAGAGAATTTTCAGTTTCAACAGGCCCTACATTAGTTTTAAACATTAAATTAAAATCGCCAATAACCTCATACTCTCCATCACATTCGCATTTGACTTTTCCAATATCCTTTTTATCAATTTTACTGGGTTTCTTGCATTTTTTGCATTTAACATAAACATCTGTAAAATTATCTGCATGTCCAGATGCCTTCCATACCTTAGGATTAGTTATAATAGAACCATCAATTCCAGCAATATCTTCTCTCTGATAAACATGATACTTCCACCATTCCCTCTTTAGATTATTCTTTAATTCAACTCCCAAAGGCCCAAAATCCCAGAAACCAGCCAAACCTCCATAAATCTCAGCAGAAGGATAAACAAAACCTTTTCTTTTGCAAAAAGTAGTTAGCTCTTCAATCGTAAAGATTGAACTTGCTTTCTCATCAATAGAAAGTTTGCTTTTTTCTTCTTTTTTATTTTCATTAACCATGTTCTCTTTATTTTCCTCACCATCCCCCATATCTTTAACTCTCCACTCTTCCTTTTTAATTTTTTCAATTATTTCAGCAGCCCTTTTATCAGCTTCTTCTTTGTCTTTTCCTAAATATGCAATACACTCGCTTTTGATTTTGTTACCTTCTCTAATGCTTTTTTGAAGATAATAATAATCCTTTCCATTGACTTTTTTTTTAGTTACAAACATTTTGAATTAAATCAACCTGATTCATTTAATAATTTAGGAACTGCAAAATACTATTTAAAGATTATCTAATCTTTACTGTTTAAAATATCTGCAAATTTTTTTGTTTTTGATTTTAAAACCTCTTTTAATTTATTCTCATCTGCATTAAAAATATTTCTAAGATTTTCAAATTTTCCCAGCAATTTTTTAGAAGTTGCAGGCCCTATTCCTGGAAATGATTCTAAAACATATCTTTTTTGTTTTCTGATAGTTTTAGGAATTCTAGAATGAAAAGAAATTTCATTTTTCCCGCTTATCTCTTTTTTTGCCAAAGCAGTCAGATAAAGAGAAGTTTCTTTATAATCTTGAGTATAAATGATATTAGTTTTAAAATCTGTAATTACAGAAAGTATAAATCCTCTTAAAGCGCTCTCATTTATGCTTATTTCACATTCTTTAATCTTGCCTTCTAAAATCAATATTCTATTTTCATATCTCTGCATTTGAGATAATTGCTCAAATAATCTTTTTGATAAAATTGATGAAACAAAATCATTAATAGTTTTTCTTTCAATGGCTGTTTTTCCTACAAGATAATCTGCTATTTCAAGGTAAGTTATTTTCAAATTAATATTTTGTTCAATAAGTTCTGAAAATATCAATGAATCTTTCTCATGAATATCTGCTATGATTATAGGTTTTTCTTTTTCCTCTTTTTTTAAATTTTCCTTGGAAAAAATATCATGAAGCATTTATTTTAAATGATTCGTAATTTTTAAGAATTGTTATCATGAAAAATAAGTGATATAACCCAATAAGTATTTCTATAATTCCTGCAATCTACTTTGACATCACAGATATTTTCCAAAAATTCTTTAGTTTCAGATGGAGCATTCTCACTTCATAAATAGTAAAAACATCATCTGATTCATCGTATTCAAATTTTAGTGCCATGTTATGTTTATTATAGGTATTTGGTGCTTTGAAAACTAATCATAAGCATGAGGTCTTTTTTCAATTTTTACTATCAACAACTTATTATCTTTTCCTTTTATTATATAAAGAATTCTAACTTTTCCAACCCTAACTCTCAAAGTATCTTCACCTTTAACTTTAATTGTTTCGGGAATAATTGGGTTTTCTCTTAATATTTCAATTTTTTCAAGAACTCTCTCTGCAATATTTTTATCGCAATTTTTCAAGAATTTTGTTGCTCTATTTGAATATTTTACTTCGAACATTTTATCCCAAGCTCCTTTTTTAATTGCTCATGGGACATTGTTCTTCCTTCTTTGTATTCTTTTTCTGCCTCTTCAATTGCTAATAAATCATCTTCACTTAATACACGGTCATCATCAACCACATGTTCAACAATAATATTCATTCTTGTTTCTATATTAGATAATCTTTTTAAAATCTCTTCTGCTTGAATTTTAGTTATTATTTCCATATTTTATTTAAGTTATGGTGATTATATAAAATTTTCTATTTTATACCCTCTAAGGCAGGATTTCTCCTACCATCCTAGGGTTGAACCAGAGGGAACGAGCAACATGGCATTCGTTTATTTTTACCATTTGAGCCTCAAACACATGGTTTAGTTAGTTTTTTCGAGGACTATAAATAAATAATTAAGATTGTATATTTGGAGAAGTTTTAGAGATTTCTTCAATTGATTTTAATGCTTCGTCAATTGCATTTATCTGCTCGTCATAAACATTCTCTTTATCTTTCACTCTTTCCTTAATATTTTGATGCTCTTGATTTGCTTTTTCAATTGATATTTCCTTGTTTCTTTTATCTCTTTTTATATCCTCTTCAATATCTTTCTCCCAATTTTTTAGGTCTTTTTTTAATTGTTCAACATGCTGTTCTTTATTCTTGACTTCTTCTTTTAACTTTGATTTTAAATTCATTATCTCTAACTTTTTTTCAGTTAGTCTTTCTACAATGCTATATCTCGATTGGCTTTCTGTCATGGTGAAAAATATAGCAAAACGTTCTTTAAAAAGATTTGTTTTATTTTTTAAATAATAAATTGCATTGGTTATTTTTAAGTTAGAATAAGATAATGCTACTTAAAAGGGGGTTAATTCTAGGAAAAGCGCGGGGTGAGAATCGAACTCACGAAAATTCGCTCTGCAGGCGAACGCAGTACCATTGTGCCACCCGCGCGTATATTTAGAAACACTGTAACAGTGCTTCAATGCCCTTAGCATAAATAACCCTACTCTTAAGCAGTCATATATAGGATAGTTTTATTCAAAAAACCTAAGAATTAGGAGTATTATAAAGTTTTGGATGATTAAATTTCTATTTAAGAGGCAAAGGGCAAGGAAAAAATTCCCTGCCCCAAATGGCAAAAAGAATGCACTCTTATTTACTGCCTATTTTGTGAGTTACGGACTGTGATTTAGGAGGTTCATTAATTTTACATTTGAAAAATTTTTCATTATTTTCTTGTTCAACCCTACAATCTTTCAAATCAAATTCATTTTCCATTTTAACTTATCACTAAACGCCACGTGGCTTTAGCCAGTGGTAGTTTACAATTTTATAAACTAATATCCATAGAATTAGATAAAAGCATTAAATCTTCAAAAAATGAAGTCTGGGAGATTATTGATAAAGATTATATTCTTTCCCTAAACAATGAGCTAAAAGATAAAATAAATTTTCTTAGAGAAAAAGGAGATATAGGTTTATCATTAACTTCAGAAATACCCCTATCAGAACCAGTTGAATTAAGGATGAAACATATTTTTAGTATATTTACATTTATTAGATGGTTTAATATTTATTTCTAAGTATCCGTTTCACAATTGACCAATTTTGTAATGTTACAAAATCTAGTCAGAAAGGTATCAAAAACAGGGGAAATTTGAGGGGTGTTTCATTTTTGCAAACAATTGTTGTACTATTTGCAACATCTCAAGTATATATAGAAGTGAGAATTTACTAGATAATGAAGACAATAAAAAATAACCTTTATAAAGCGAATTCTATTAAGAATACTATGGAAAAAAAGAGGAGAACCGATAGTTATATATATTTTAATTGTCTTAATTCTAATAGATATAGTCATATTTATAAAAACTTAAATACCTATAGCGTTCTCTTAAATTTACAAGAAACATTAAATTTAAATAAGTCCTAAAGCCCCTAAAATAACACCATGACCCAAGAATGCGTAATAAATAAAGAATTTCGTAATAATGTTTTTAGTGAGATAGAGCGAACTGGAGTAGAGTTAAACGAACAATTAAAAGGTCAAATGATAGAATTTCAGGAGACTATGAAAAAAAGAATAGATGCACAAGTTAATTTAGCAAAATTTGAAGCATCGTATGCCTTTAATGTTCCTAAATTCCAAAGAGCTAAAACAATGAAAGAAGTTAAAGAAGTTAGACAAGAAATGTGGAAAGAAGCATTAAAAAAAGCAAATGGAGATTCTAAATTAGCTTATACTTTTTATATGGAAGAGAACTCTTTTCCTTAAATCATTTTTTATATTTTGGTTTTTTAAAGAAATTTTTAACCTTTGAATTTGTCACATTACTTGCTTCTGCAACTATCTTTACTCTTATTCTTAATTTCAACAATCTCACTGCTTTCTCAATATCCTTATCTTCAGTGAAGAAAACATTAATGGCTTTTTGATTATATAGATTTGATAATATTTTACAATCATTTTGAAAAGTGCTAAATTTCTTAATGTGCATTTTACTCTTAACTTCATTTAGCCATTTATTTCCTAAATCATTAGATTCATTATTATGTGAAAAGTATTCAATTGAAAATTCCTTTAAAACTGATTTCAACTCTTCTGTTGCTTTTTCTTTTGTATATCCTTTTTTCTTGACAAGTACATTTCTTGCTTCACCAAGAGCAATATTAGTTGTGTAAATTTTAAGAACATTGAACAAAACTTGAGCCCTGACCTCTTCTTTAAATTCACTTGAACAAACTAAATCAACAAATACATTTGCATCAAATCCAATGATTTCATCTTCTGTAATAAAGTCATTTTTCTCATGATTTTCATATGTGCTTATCTTCCCTGCTTTATCTCTTGTAACTTGAAGATGTCTTTCTTGTTGTTCCATGGTTAAAATCACAAATTTTTAATTTCTTTAAATAATATGTAGCATCCTTGACAAAAGCAGATTTATTTATCGACGTTAAAACTCAAATAATTTTGAATTTTAGTTTAGTAACACATAGAGAACATGATGTTAAAGTTGCAGAAAGAATATTTAAGAGAAACAAGATAAAAGATATTTTTGGTGTTGGAGATGGAGCTTACGATTCAGAACATTTTCACGAAATTGCCCGTGAAAATGGAATTATTTTTTATGCCCTATTAGAAAGATGAATAAAAGAGGATTCAAAAATCAAAAACCTAAAGGTAAGTATAGAAAAGAATGTATTGAAAAACCTTTTTATTATGGATTAAGATGGATAAATGAAACAGTTAATTCTGCATTGAAAAGAACTCAAATTCATTTCTTAAGAAGCAAAAAATGCTCTATGAAACAAAGAGAATTCGCTTGGAACATTATTTTATACAATATTAAAAGAATAATTAAGATTTCTTCGCAAGAAGAAATCCAAACTTTTTTTTGTTCAATCTTAATCATCTGTCCAGTCCGGACAGAGCAAACAAAAACATAATTTTAAATAACTGATTTTTTTAGTTTTAATTAGAGATTGCCTGAGTAGCTCAGCCTGGATAGAGCGACTGCCTTCTAAGCAGTAGGTCGCAGGTTCAAATCCTGTCTCGGGCGTTGTAGAATTGCAAAGCAATTCTATATTTTCTTTGAGACAGAATTAAGGACAGATACTCAATGTATTGATGGTATCAAATCCCGAGCAAAAGGACTTTGGTAAATTAAATAAAATAAAGAAGTACTTTTGCGAGCTGTCTCGGGCGTTTAAATTCTCAGAACTCCTTTTTTCCAAACAAAACTTTATGTTTTGTTTTATGAAGTTCTTCATTTTTTGACCTGGCTATAAAAAATACTGCAATGAATATTATTAAAACAAAAATAATATATCCAATCATTTTATTTCCAGGCTGGTTGAGAATAGTGAATCCTGTTTCAGAAGACTTTCCAAGAACAACAGATTGTTTTATAAAATTATCCAGATTAGAAGAAGGCGCAAAGTAAATAGAATAAATGCCAACCAAACCTTCATTTAATTCCATAACAACTGTCCTTTCACCTTTTCCATTATCCTTAATTTTTTTTATCTCATTTTCTTTTTTATCAATTAACCAGATGTCAATGGAAGTTTCTATCTCGCTATTTATAAAATAATTTATCTTGAGATTGTTTTTTTCTTGCTTGATTTGTTTAATCTCAATTCCAGCTGAATTTTTTGGTATACTAACAACAAAACTGCTACTTCCACTTACCTCATCGCATTCAACTTTTAATTTTCCTGAATAATCTCTTTGTTCAATTCCTTCTGGAACATTTAAATCAAACACAAAATTTTTGTTTTCTCCAGGAGCTATTCCGTCAATTTGGCTTGAATAAAACCACGAACTAACTTCCCCTGTTATCAACAGTCTGCAATTATTTAAAAATATTTTTCCAATATTCTTGACATTTAAAGACAAACTTTTTTTATCTTCCTCTCTAGCAACAATATTCCTAAGACCATATAATTGAAGTTGCCCTGTTTTTTTGATAATTATCCCTCCTCCAGAACCTCCTCCTCCGCCACCTCCAGAACCTCCTCCGCCTGAAGGAGGAGTAACAGATGAAGAAGTAGAAACACTGAAATTAAAACTGGTATAGTTTATATTTCCGGAGATATCTTCAACATAAAAATTAAAAATATAAGTTCCATCTCCTGAAACATCAAATGAACCTGAACCAGCAGAACAAATAATTGAGGTATTTCCAACTTCAATGCTTGCTCCTCTTAAAACATTAAAGCTGCATTCTAATTCATTGATTAAATCAACATTATCACTGACTGAAAATTGAATTGGGATTCCTGTTCTGCTTGTCTTTGTTCCAGTAGGTTCTGTTAAAGTCAAGTTCGGAGCAATAGAATCGTATTCTACTGAAATATTGTAAATTATAGAGATAGCAGCATTTCCAGCAGAATCATTTGCATAAACAGATAGGTTATAACTGCCATTTTTATATCCAAAACTTAAATTATTAAAACCATTATTACAATTTATAGTTTTATTTGTATTTCCATTATCAAGAGAATACCAGCAAGATTGCAGATTTGCATCATTAATTGTAAAATTTATTGGAATAGATATATTTTGCCTGAATAGAGTATTATTTATCGGATATTGAATATCTAAAGCAGGATTAATAGAATCTATATTCAATGTGTAATTATTAAAAGCAAAGGCATTATATGTGTTGGAGCAAAAAATATTCCAAATATAGCTTCCATCTGACAAATTAACTAAAAATCTATTTGTGCCTCCGCTTGAATTAACGAAAGATAAATTTGTCTGATTCAAATGCCAGTTTCCAGTCCAATTTCCCCATAAACTGCAGTTTTTTATATAAGATGCAGTATTAACAGTATAATTAAATTCAATATTATTATAGTTTAACCATGCATTATACTCAGGTTTTATTAAATCAACAGCAAGAGTAGTGGAAACAGAAAAACTTCTATTTGAATTTGCCAAATTTCCCAAACTATCATTTGCATAAAAATAAATAACATAATTTCCATCGCTTGCATTAAAAGTTGTATTCTGGCAGTTGGATATTGTAATATTATTTCCATTATTTAAGTTATACCAGCAAGATATTACTCCAGTTAAATCACTAACGCTGTAATTCAAAGGCAAGCTGATATTATAGCCATAAGTTTTGGATTCTGGATAGATTATGCTTATTGTAGGCCCTGTTGTATCTATTCTGAACCTTACAGATGAACTATTGACATTTCCAACACTATCATTAACATAAACTATGATTGTATTCAGTCCTTCATTCCAAATTTGTCCGGTTATATTAGCACATTCATTAATAGTAAAATTATGGATGCCTGAATCATTAGTCCACCAACAGCCCCCTAAATTCAAGTCGCTTCTTGTATAGTTTATATTAAGTTGGATATTAGTGGTATTTGTGTTGTTAGGAGGGTATGCTATTTGTATTTGAGGTTTAACAGTATCCTTAAAAAATGTAATATCAGTCCAGTTTAAATTTCCATTTGTATCATTAACATATACTCTCCATATATTGCTGCCTTCGTTTGAAGTTAATTCAGTAATATTTGTTCCGCAAGTTATAGTTGTATTTGTAACTCCGAGATTTAAACTATACCAGCATTTATCCAAGGCAATATCATCAGAAGCAGTATAATTTAAACTGCTTATATTGAGGTTATAGCTAGTATTCTGGGGGTAAATTATGGTTATTGAGGGAAGAGTTGAATCAGGAATTGCAGTTCCAATTATGGTTACATTATCAATTGCGCAACCTTCAGTGCCTTGATTTGATTTGCAACTAAATCTTATCTTAAAATTCAGATTATTATTTGCTAAAGAATTTAAGGCATCGCTGCTCAAAACATAAGACGTGCTGATATCACCAGTTAGGTTGAATATAACATTCCAAATAGACCCATCGTACCATTCAGCTGTGAAATATTCTCCAGAATCCAATAGATTAGTATCAGTTTTATAATAGAAAATTAAAATAATATCATTATATCCGATTGTGCTTATATTTTTTTGAGAATAAACTGCAGTTGTTCCACTATTTGAAGAAATCATCTCCCAGCTTTCTATAGGCGAACCATCACCAATTATTCCTGTATTATTTGCATACCAAGCACTAGAACTTTGTGTAACTTCCCATCCATTCAGATTTCCGCTTTCAAATCCATCAAAAAATATTTGTGCGGCGCTTACGCTGCTGAAACTATTTATAAATACTAATATTATCATGCAAACTATAAAAGATTTATTCTTCATTTTTTCCTCTTTTTATATTTTAAAAATCCAATGCTTTTAAGCATTTCTCTTATTATTTTAATTTTGTTCTTTTTCCCTGAATTATCCCAAATTTTTTTATACAAACCATAAATAATAATCGCAATCAGAATTAATATAACTATTGATAACACTATATTGTTATAATTCAGGCTTACTTCTTCATCCTCCTCTTTAATAAATAATCCTATAATCCCTTTTCTCTCTTTTTTTATTTTAGGCTCTTCTGTAATATTTTTTTCAGCTTTTTCTTTTGTTTCATCAGAATCACATATATTATTTTTGTTTTCATCCAGACAGCAGTTTTTTTCATGTCTTATGTGTGGAGGTATGCAAATAACCTCTTCTTTTTTCTCTTCAGTTTTGTTTTTCTTAGGATAAACAAAGCCTCCGCCACCTCCTGAACCTCCTCCGCCCGAAGGAGGGCTGGGCGGCTGAATTTCAGAGATTATCTCAAAACTATCATATGAAACAGCAGTTCCTTCTATCCATGAAACAATCGCCTTGAATTTAAACTGCCCTGTTAAAGAGGGTGCAATTAAAGATATGGTAGTATTTACACTCCCTGAAGCAGGAACATAAATTGTTCTTTGCCCTGAAGAATAATTAATAATTTCATTGCTGTCGGTTACCCAATAATTAATAATAAAATCCTGCCCAATATAAGGATTTATATTTAAAATCTGTATTATAGATTCAAAAGAGCTTGATGCAGAAACTGATTCTGGAGCATATACAATCAAGTCAGCAGGCCCTCCATAACCAGGAATGTTAACTTTAGGCCTGTTTGAATAAAAAGTCAATGAAGAAACTGTTGCTGTTCCAAGCGCAAATTCATATTCTATATTTGAAGCAGCTTTATTTATTGTTTTAATATTTGAAAAGAAAATAGAGTTTCCTCTTGAAAGGTTAAAAACAAAGGCAGTGTTGTTTATATCGCTGTCTATAAAATTTATTTCGTTCAAATCTTCATCACCTGAATTATAAAGAATGGAAGATATATTATAAACGATGTTGTTTATTGTTTCATTTACATAAATAATATTCTTAGTTATCACAATATGTTTTCCAGTTTTTATTGAAGGTATTGTAAGATTAACTGAATTTGAAACAGCTGAAATCAAGGATCCAGAAAACTCATCAATCCCATAAAAAATAGCAGGCTCGAAGTTATAGTATCTGTCAATGTCTAACCTTGTAAAATTCTTAAGATAGCTTATTTCATAATCTGAATTTTCAGAAAGATTTGAAATCAAATAAGGGGAATATGATGAATCATTATCAGTTACATTGCTGTTGATTGATAATGAACCTCCTTTATTTATTAGTATTAAAGTTACATTATAGAATATTGTATCATTAGTTAGATTGTGAATTGTGGCTATTTTATTTAAGATTAAAGATGCAGGACTCCCTGCCTGAAAGCTGTCAAAACAGCTTGAACTTACAGAGCCGTAAGCTGTGCTTGCATTTACAATATAACTGCCTGGCTTTAAACCCGAAAAGCTTCTTTCAAAACTTCCATTGCCTGATGTAATTAAAGTTTCAGATAAATTAATAAAATCTGAGCTTATATTTAAGTAAATAGATTGTGAATTTAAATTAAATCCGTTATCGCTTGCATTTCCTAAAATATTCACAATAGAGTTTCTTTGATAAGGCCCCCCTGCTTCGCAATTTAGAATAAGGCCATTTACAAAAAAATTCCTGCTTGCATATCCTAAGTTTCCAAGAGAATCATTTGCATACAAATAAAAAACATGATTTCCATTGCTTGCATTAAAAGTTGTATTCTGGCAGTTGGCAAGGGTTTTATTTATTCCATTATCAATATTATACCAGCAGGAACTTATTCCATCTAAATCAGAAACACTAAAATTCAAAGACAGGCTGGAATTATAAATGTAAGTTTTTTGCTCGGGATGAATTATGCTTATTATTGGCCCGGTTAAATCAAGAACAGGGATTACATCTACAAACAAGGTTTCATTAGAACCGGAATAATTCTCATTCCCTGAATACCTTGCAGTAATATTATAAATTCCTGTATTATTAAAATCAGTAAAATTTGAAGCAAAAGAATTTCCAGAATTTATTAAATTTCCATTTTTATATAAACTGATTGTTCCTGAAATATTAAATAAAGTTGCATTTAACCATATTGCAGTGTTATTATACATTGTAATGTTTGTTCTTGAATTATTTAAATAAACATAAACAACAGCAGATGCATTCTGATTAATCATAACAGAAAAATTGCTTATGCTAAAATTGCTTGAATAATTATGCCCTTCTGTTGAATTAAGGATATAATTCCAAGTTCCAACGCCTAAAACAGCATTGGTTCCATTTTCAGAAGTTACATCAATTCCATTTCTGTAAATTTTATAAATAACATCAGAATCTCCTGAATTCGTTTCTGTAAATGTGAAATTAAATGGGCTTGGATAAGTTAAATCTTTCGAAGTTATATTATTCAAAGTTCCTGATGGATTTGCTTTGCTTATAGCAATTGCAAAAGTTACAGAACTTGCAGAATAATTTGCATTTCCAGAAGTTGAATAGTTTGCGGATATTGAACCAGCAGTATAAATTCCATTTGAGATATTTAAAGAGCATAATAATTCAAAAGGGCAATTGCTTCCAGTAAAGTCTGTTGAAGTTCCATAAGTTGTAGGAGTAGTTCCAGTTAATCCTAAAACTAGGGTATTATTTTGAGTTATTTGGAATGTTGTCACATTTTCAGCAAATGAATAATTTCCATTGTCAGCGATTGAGCAATTGAAAATCCAGGTTCCTGCTCCAATTAGAATAGGATTTCCAGAGGTTATTTCTGTTCCATTAACAGTAAGAACTGGTGTTCCTTGTCCTGTTAAAATAGAACATATAGGAATTAAAAATTGTGGATAGCTTATTGGAGAAATTTTATCAAAAGTCAGGGAAGTTTGTGTTGAAGTATTTTTATTTACAATAAGAGTTTTTGTATTCATAGAACTATTTGCAGAATAATTCATTCCTCCTGTTGAATTTAAAACATAAACATAAGTTCCAGATCCTAAAGTTACATTTTCACCCCCATTCCTATAAACATTATCTCTTGAAACATTGTATTTAACATCAAAATCTCCTAAATTTCCTTCAACATAAGAAATATTTGTCTGAGTTGGATATGTGACGATCCATGCAATTGTATTTGTTAGATTTCCTTGTGGAATTGACTGGGCAATTATAAAATTTGAGGTATTAGTTACATATGTATAATTAATTGAATCGTTTCTTATAACAGTAAAGTTCCATGTTCCTGCTGACAAGCTCTGCTCTGAATTATTTGCTATCACAGTTCCATTTCTATAAAGAACAAACGCTGAACTGCAGTTACTCCAAGCTAAAAAATTATAAGGATAGGTTTTAATAGATGTTTCATTAAACAAAACAACACAACTATCCAAGCTTTCATTTATTGTATAATAATAAGTTGTTGTTTTATTGAAATTATTAGAACTCCCATTTCCAAAACTCCAATAATAATAGCTGTAAGTTCCTGATCCTAAATTAACAAAGGTCTTATTATAAAAAGAACTTATATTATATAATGTGTAATTTGCTCCATTAAATTCAATTCCAGCTGTTCCATTTGTGTTTAATATTGTTACATTGAATTGATAAACAGCATTTGAAGAATACTCTGTGTTATTTGCCGGAGTTATAGTAAAGCTATCAAAAATTGGAAAGAATATATCAGAAGATATTAAATCTCCGGTTATATTTATATCATCAACTCGGCAATATTCAGTCAAAGAGGCAGTGCATTCAAATTTTATTGCAAAATCAGGATTATTGTTTGCAAGAGAAGGAAGAAGATAACTTTTGTTAAAATAATTTGCATTATTCGCTGCAACAGCTCCTGTTTCCTCGAGAATTGTCCAGCCAGTTCCATTATACCATTTTGCATTATATTCATCTGCAATATCCAAGCCAACTAATCTTCTGGAATAATTAATAACTATGTTCTGATACCCTGAAGTACTTATTTTTTTCTCCATTACACTTGCAGGCTGGCTTGTGCTTCCAGGATTTGCCTGCGCATGCCTTGAGCCGGAATAAGGGTTTGTTGTTGAATTGGTCCAGTTATTTGCTCCAGAAGCTGAAGTTAAATTCCAGCTGTTATTTAAGGCTCCTGATTCAAATCCATCAAAAAAAACTTGTTCTGCATTGATATCATTAATAACAAAAATTATTGAAATAATTAAAAATATTGCCAGCATAAATTTTTTATTAATCATTTTTTCAGCCTCCCGTTACCCCAATAATTTAATTTAGCCATCCCTACTTTTCTTACCCAGATTAATCTAGCTCCTCTTAGCTCGGCAAGAACAACCGCAGAGGTATTCCTTGAAATCTTCAGCATCCTTGATATTTCTATAACAGTCAGCCCTTCTTTATGTTTTTTTAATAATTCTATTACAGCCTCTTTTTTATTCATGGTATTAACCTGTAATTATTGTGCATTAATGATGAGCAATATTGCACAATAGTATTCTTAGGTTTAAAAACTTTCCTTAAAGTGTCCAAAACCAAAAAAGAAAAAAACAAATAAAAACAAATACTAATTTGCAGTTATTTTCACATTATCAATCCTGCAAAATTCAGAAACAGCTCCTGCTGTGCATTCAAACTTTATTTTAAAATTTGCGTTATTCTCTGCATTTGTTGGCAGATTAAATTCTTTATATAAATAACCTGCATCGTTTGCAGAATTGCTTCCTGTTTGCTCTAATATTGTCCATGTGCTTCCATCAAACCATTTTGCCTGGAATTCGTCAGCAATGTCTAATCCAATTAATTTTCTATAATAACTAGCTTTTATATTAGAATATCCAGAAGTGGATATTGTTTTTTCCATTGTTGATGCAGGCTCTGATGTTGACATTGGCTGGCATTGCGCATGATAACTCCCCAAATAAGGATTTGTTATTGATGCTGTCCAATAATTTCCTCCAGAAACTTTTGACAAAACCCAGTTATTAAGTGTTCCTGACTCAAAATCATCAGAAAATAATTCTATAGGCCCATCAATTTCTGAATTGTCATTTGCGTCTATGCATCCAGGGTCATTTGGATAATCTATAAGCAAATCTCCGTCATTGTCTAATCCATCTGAACATTGCGGAGCAAGGCAGTCTGAAGGGCAATTATTCCAGGTTTCCCCATTCTCGCAAACCAAATTTCCACATACAGGCGGATTTGGCAATTGAGGAACATTAAAGCTTGTTCCAGATACATCATTTATAGCATTTGCAAACCATATATAATTTCTTTCCCTCTGCTCTGTTGATAATCCAGTTATTCCGTCATTTTCATAAGCTTCTGGATGAACGCTTGTCAAAAGCATGTTATTGTATTTTATAACAGCTGGCAAATTATTTGGAATGCTTGTGTATGTCAAAAGCCCGATTCCAGGATAATCACTAGGAGTTTGTCTCCATCCTCTTGTCGGTCCTCCATAATAAATCATTTGCTCTCCATTAGAAACATCTGTTAATGTATATCCAGGACTTTGGTCGTAATCCTGAATATCAGTTAATGAACCTTCAACAGTAGGATATTTCCCAAGCAAATTACTCCAATCATAATAGCTTCCCTGCCAATAATAGTCTCCGGCAGTATAATAGAATCCCGCACACATTGCAACATAGCCTCTTCCACTGTCAATATAATTTATTATATTATTTTTTCCAGCAGAACCTAGCTTTCTTTGCTGCTTATATGCATTTCCTCCTGGCTGTAGATAAACTTTTACATTTGGATAATCAGCGAGATTACAGTTGCTCGTTACATCTGCACTGCTTAAAATCACATATTTGACATTGGAATCATAAGATTTCCACCAATCCAAAAAATGTATTACCCAGGATTTGCTTACAGTCCCAACTCCTCCTGTGCCTGTCTCACCATAGAATACGACATTAGTGTCTGATTGTATCGGGCATGCAGCAGAAATTAATTGAGGAACAATTAATAAAAATAATCCAAAAATTAAAAAATATTTAAATTTCATTTTACCTCCTTTCAATTATTTTGTTATAAAAATATAAATTTTATTATATATAAATTTATTCTATTTCTTTAACTACTTTTTTCTAATGAAAAGTTTCTTGAATCAGCTACTTCTAATCAAAGCCATATTTAATATCATCAAGTTTTTGCGTATTACTATAACATAAATGGGATGGTTTATTTTTTTCTTAATCTGTTTCTTTTTTTAATAACTCCGGATTTATTGACAATTAGATTATGGATTTTCAAAACACTCACAATGACAAAAACCAAGAATAAGGACAATAAAAACAGGGCAACCATAGGGTACCTGCTCCAAAATCCGCCTTTAATAACCCTTTCAATTCCTACAACATTTCCAGTCAAGGAAACTCCTGTTTTAGTAATTTGTTTTTCTCCATCATCAACCTCGACTGTGTATTCTCCTGCAGGAGCAGTCAGTTTTATTATTTTTGTCTGCCTAACATTTAGAATAATGTCTGCAGTCTGGTCATCATTTCCAATTTTTATAAGTATCTTTTTATCATAAACAACATTGCCTGTATTTTCAATAATCAAATTATCTCCTTCCAGTTTTATATCTGCCCTTTTTATATCTCCAACATTAAATAATTCATTGGTTTCTGTATCTTTACTCCTGGCAGTTATTTTCCAAGGTCCTTGATAAGGATTTTTAGGAAGCTTGAAATTAATATTATCTCCAGAATTTACACTGCCTTCATGAACAATATCTACATGAAAATTTTGTACAATATACTCCAACTGCCCGTCCATCCTGTTTTTATTGTCATCATAGAGAGTTATTTTAAAATTAAATTCATCATAACTAGTTTTTTTAACATCAATTCCTATAGCTTCTGCATTTGCCAGTCCAATAAAATTAAGCATAATGCAAACAAGCATAATGCAAGACAATAAACTCCCCCTTTTTATTTTCATATTTATACCAATGCTTCTTTATTTTTAAATCTTCGTTTAAATAAAATTTAGCTTTACAAAAGTTATTAATTAAAATTAAGCCAGACCTTTATCATGTCTTAATTTTCTAAGAAATTATCATTAACTTCATAAGAATATTTATGAAATCAATAATCAAAGCGAACTTCTCTAATAATACATAACTTGTTATTTTTTGACAACAACTATAAATCTTTTATTTCACTTCAGAAAAACAATCTTAAACATAAACTTATTTAAACTAAAATCTCTTTATTAAATGATTGATGATATCTTTTCATTAGCAAAGCTAATGAACTTACTATCTTCGTCAACAAACCCATTTGGATAAAACTATAAGTTTTATCTATATACTATACAATGTCAAATAAAATCTCCATAACTTTCCTGGGAACTGGAAGCGCTATTCCAACTGAAAAGAGAAATCATATTTCTATTCTTCTTAATTATAAAGAGGAAAATATTTTAATAGACTGCGGAGAAGGCACTCAAAGGCAATTCAGGAAAGCTAAGCTTAATCCATGCAAATTAACACGTTTGTTATTAACTCATTTTCATGGAGATCATACTTTCGGCATTCCAGGATTATTCCAGACTCTGGCTTTGAACAGCTATCAGAAAACTCTCCAAATTTATGGCCCAAAAGGAACAAAAAGATTCATAAATAATATTTTTCAAACTTTTATTCCAAAATCCAATAGAATAAAAGTGGATATTAATAAAGTTAAAGGAAAATTTCTTGAAACCAAAGATTTTAAGATTAATGCCTTGCCATTAAATCACGATTCTCCCTGCAATGGCTATTTGTTTGAGGAAAAAGACAGATTAAGGATTGATAAAAATAAGATTAAACATTTTAATCTTCCGAATATTCAAGAGATATCTAAATTAACTCTTGGAAAAAATATAAAATTTAACAACAGGACAATAAAATTCAAGGACGTTACTTATTTGCAAAAAGGAAGAAGAATATGTTTTATCTTAGACACAAAATTATGCCCTAACACAATTAAACTTGCAAAAAATTCTGATTTATTGATAGCAGAATCAACTTTCTTGGAGGATTCTGAAAACGGAAACAGGCTAGCAGATGATTACAAGCACCTAACAGCCAAGCAAGCAGCTGAAATTGCAAAGAAAGCAAAAGTCAAACAATTAATCCTCACACATTTCTCTCAAAGATATGACAATAAAGAGAGTCTTCTATTAAATGAAGCAAAGAAAGTTTTTCCAAATACAAAAATCTCTGAAGATTTGATGAGAATAGAAATATAGGCAGATTATTAGAAAACTTTATTATCTTCGAACAACTAAAGTTTTCTTTTTATTTGATATTATATAATTAAAAAAGTGAATCTTCGGTTTTTCTTTTTTATAAATATTTTTTAAACAACAAAATTAAACCAATTTTCCACTTCCTATCCTGCATAACATTAATAAAAAATTAGGCATTCAATCTTTTTTTTCACAGCCCCAACTAGTATTATAAAAAACATCAGAACTCTCGACCGTGCTAATCAAAATAGGTCAAAGCTCAATTATTCTCGTTTCGCAATACCTGCAGGTGAGATGAAGATTATTGTGTCTCCTCTTAAAAAGGTTAAACCAATGCTTCTCTTCTCCTCATTATCGACTATTTCTTTTGCATTATCTAACACAATATTAATGTGTATGTCAAATGCTAAAAGAGTGCCGACCATTTGCCTGTTATTTTTCAGCTGAACCAATACTTCTCTGCCTTTAGCATTGTTCAACACATCAAGCGGTCTCTCAATTCCATTAACCATAAGACAAAGCAATTAAATAAGTTTTTAAACCTTTCTCCTATATAAAAATAAACCCAAACATTTAAAAACAAATTTTCTTATTAAATTGCAAATAAACTTATTCATTTGAAAATTTTTATCTATAGACTAACATGGCAAGGGGAAGAAAAATTACCGGTGGAAAATATAAAAAATTCCGAAAGAACAAAAAATATGCTCTTTCAGGGATAATAAGAAAAGTCAAACTTAGAGAAACCAAGAAAAAAATAATAAGAGGTTTAGGCGGAAATTTAAGGACAGTTCTACTTTCATCAAATACTGCAAATGTTTTTAATTCTGAAACAAAAAAAACAAAAAAAGTCAAAATTAAAAATGTAATTGAAACTCCGTCAGATAGGTTCCTGGCAAGGCAGAATATTTTAGTTAAGTCAGCAATAATAGATACGGAATTAGGAAAAGCAAGAATAACCAACAGACCAAGCCAGGAAGGAATGGTTCAAGCAGTTTTATTGAAAGAATGAATCAAGCTAATTTCATTATTATAGGATAACCTTTGTTTTAAGGTTTTATCCAATCTATTTCGTAGAACAAAACATCATCTTCTTTGTCAACAAAAGCCAGAAGAAGCTTTTTTCCTGTTGAATGAGCAACTCTTGTTTTTGAGATTAAATCTTTAATGTCTATTTTTTCTGAACTAAATGGATAGCAGATATATTTTGCATGCGGATTATTCTTTTCATACACTCTAAAATCTCCGCCGAATTTTAATCCTGCTTTTACAATATATCCTTTTTTTCTCAATTCTTTGAAAACATAATATTTTGTTAAGAAAGATTTTTCTTTTGAAAATAATTTGATTATTTCATGATTGGAAAGAATTTTGTTGTTTTTTATTATTTGGGCATTATAAGTTTCAACCAAATAAAGAGCTTCAAATTCTGAATAGACAATTTGATTATCTCTTTTTTCTCCAAGCTTTTTAACATTTTCCAAAGTAAAAGCTTTTTGGGAGCTGGAAAAAAGCTTGTTTGCCAGAATATATATTTGAAATGCCATTAGTAATATAGGAAAAGGTATTTTTTAAGTTTTGGGGTAAGAAAGATTTAAAAATATATAGATTTGTTTTTAGGACGAGCCTTTGAAAG
>JAGVWU010000059.1 GCA_018304145.1 Candidatus Pacearchaeota archaeon
AATATATTAAGGGCTACATATTTATAAAGCTTTCGTTGATAAAATAGAATATAGCACTTAAGAAGTTAATAGTTATTATTTAAGACGTAGTGTAGTTAAACCTGCTTTTGTTCCTTCAATAAAATCAATATTTCTGTCACAAACAAGAATCACTTCTTTTGGATTTAAACCTAATTCTTTAAGTATCTTTAATATACCTTCTGTTTTTTCAAATCTTTTAGTATGAGATTTATTACCAATTATTAAATCAAAATATTTTTTTATATTATATCTTTCAAGTTTTTGTTCAACTTCCTCTTGATAGCTTGAAGAAATAAGAACTAATTTATATTTTTCGTTTAATGTTTTTACTACTTGATCTATACCATTAAAAATTAAAGGTTCTTTTTTTAATATCTCTTCTTTAAAAATAATATTTCCTCTAATTCTCTCTTCTTGATTAAATTTTAAATTATCATAACATTCAGTTGAATTTTGTCCATATATTTTTTAAAAATCTTCAATTTTTTCAGGACATTTTTTATTTAGATTTTTACAAATTGTTTGATATACTAAAAAAACATTACTAAAACTATCTACAATAACCCTATCATAGTCAAATATTACTAGTTTTATCATTTTATTCTTTTTAGAAGAATTTAGAATTTATAAATATGGACCTGTGGGCAATCAAACCGCGGAGAGATCGGTGTAAACTAATATATCATAAAGCATCCAAATTAAAAGAGCACTTTTGTGATATACTAGTTTTCTTGAGTTTTAGCCCAATTTAGTTATATGGACCTAGAGAGGATCGAACTCCCGAGTTTTCTTGAGTTTTAGCCCAATTTAGTTATATGGACCTAGAGAGGATCGAACTCCCGAATTCTCGGTGTAAAAGAATATATCCTAAAGGTAACCTTTTGTAACGAGCTATTTACTTTTTGATCTAACTATCCCAATAATTAAACCTAAAACTACTCCAATTATAGTTAAAGAATATCCTATAATCATTATTGGTAGCCATACAAACATCCAAAGTGATGTTCCATCATTAATTATTAATTTTAATCTTGGTAACATACTTATGAATATAATTAATAAAGAAATTCCCCCACCAATTAGTAACCCATTAATTGAAAATTTTATCCATTTCAATAATTTTTCGGATTTAATCATAACAATTAGTGAAGAAATAACTAAAATTATAAAATATGGTAAGGTTGGTATAAAATCATAAAGATTCACAAAATTTTTCTGAGCAGTTATAAAAACTATTAAACCTAAAAGAATTAAGGTTAAAATGAATATTATAAAACTTAATATTTTTGATTTGTTTTTCATAAAGAAGAATAAAATTTCTTCATTTAAATATCCTTATAATGGGCGATACCAGTCCTCAAAAATATTTCATATTTTTGGGAACTTAGAATTCTTACGAATTTAAGTAATCGAACTGGTGATAGTCTGTTTAAACTTTCTAATTCAAAAGATTTATAAACTATAGAACCAATAGTTACTATAGATTAAAATGGGCATAACAACAATTCAGTTAAGCAGGGAAACAAGAAATAAAATAGCTTCTTTTGGAATTAAGGGAGAAAGCTACGATGAAATTCTTAAAAGGATTTATTCTTTAGCTATAAAAGAACAATTAAAAGAGTTTTTAATGTCAGATAAAGGATTTATTCCAATTGAAGATGCCATAAAAGAAGCTGATAAAAAATGGCCAAAGTGACTATTTTAGAAACATTAAAAGATGAAATTCTGAAAAAATTCAAGGAAGAATCTAAGATGATTTTTAAACAGATGTATTCTCTTGGAGAAAATCCATATAAAGGCAAATCCTTAGGTCATGTTGGGGGTATTGTTATAAAAGAATTGAAATATAAGAATTTTAGATTTTATTTTATTACAGATGGATATAAGCTGAAAATAATGGATGAATCAAAGTTAGTTGATTTATTGATAAGGTTTGTAAGAATGTCTAATAAAAAAGAGCAACAAAAAACTATTGATGAAATAAGAAAAATACTTCTTCATTTTGGGCCAGAGGGATTTGGCTGATGATTACATGGGCGATACCAGTCCTCAAAAATATTTCATATTTTTGGGAACTTAGAATTCTTACGAATTTAAGTAATCAAACCGCGGAGAGATCGGTGTAAACTAATATATCCTAAAGCATCCAAATTAAAAGAGCACTTTTGTGATATACTAGTTTTCTTGAGTTTTAGCCCAATTTAGTTATATGGACCTAGAGAGGATCGAACTCCCGATTTTACATTGTAATAACTTTTGTTTATTTTAAACCAGTTCTGTTATAGCGAGTTGTTTTATTTATCAAAAAACCTATCCAATATATCTTTTGTTAATTCAATAGACTTATTGCAAATTTCTTTTAAACTTCTTGATGAACTTTTTTTGAAGTAAATATTTTCTACTATCTTATTATGCTTTTGAGCTGACTTGACTGCTGGAACAAAATCACCATCTCCTGAAACTAATATAGAAATATCAAATCTGTTTTCACAAGCTCCCTCAACCATATCTACTGCCATATGAATATCATCTTCTTTAAGAACATAATAATATTCATTTTTGCCTTTAATTTTTCTTTTTAATAATTTACATAAAATTAGATTAAATTTAGGAATTTTTCTTAATCTTTTAAAGAATTTTTGTTGGCTATTATATTTATTCATATTCTCATTTTTATCTAGGCAAGCATTATAATAAAAAATATTTATTATCTGATTACCATTTGCTAAAAAATCACAGAATTTTTCAAAATTGAAATTAATAAACTTCTTCGAATCTTTGTAAATATATTTTAATCCATGATAAAAATTATTACCATCAATAAATATAGAAACTCTTTTCATTATAAAGTGCCCACCCATTGCGTAAGCAATGGTGAGCGTATATAATAATATTATAGATTTAATCCTTAAATAGTTTTTGGTGGTGAAGAAATTTATCATTTTTTTCTTTTTGGTATGCGTTATTTCTCTATATTTCCATACCAATGTCTATTTTATCATAACTTGATTGAAGAATTTCTGCCATATCAGTATATTCTTGTCCTGAAATAAAATCTCTAACTCTTTTTATATTTAAATGTCTTTCATGATAATAATGAGCGCCTCTATCGCAATCACCTCCAACATGAGCTACCATCTCTTCTCTTTCTAAAAAATCAGATGCTCTTCTTAATGCTAAACTATGTAATGCCTGCCTAACATTAATCCCGGGAACTATTGCCAAAACTAAAGAAACCATCAAGGGATTACAGAAATAATATGGTCCCCGAGTTTTTACCTCATCTTCCATATAGCACTCTAAATTTCTATCTATTGGAAGAGTTTGCATTATCACTCCATAATCTCTATATTTTCTCTTTTTATTTCTATAACCAGAAAGACAAGAAACAGCGCTCCAAATTCCTCTTTCACGTATTATATCATCCCCATAAAAAGAATCAGCTTCTAATGGTGTTTTGCCTATAGTTTTTTCCCCTTTATAACTACCAAATAATAAAACATGAGGGATGTTCGAGTCGGTATTTATATTTCCAACTAGGTTTAATACATCAAAAGGTTTCTTTTTCGAAAGATTATATTTAATCATTTTAATTACTCAAAAACAAGATTTGATTTGTAAATAAACTTTTTTAATTAAATTTTACACAAAATAGCAATATTTATAAAGTATTATGTATATTTGTATAGATTATGGAAGAATTAGATAAACTTGACAACAGAATACTGTATGAATTAGGAGAGGATGCTAGACAAAGCTATAAACAAATAGCTAAAAAAATAAATTCAAAAAAGGAAGTTGTTGCCTATCATATACAGCAATTAGTAAAAAAAAGGATTATAACAAAATTTGTACCCGTATTTGCTTTATCGGAAATAGGTATCTTTTCAAGTAAAATATATATTCGACTTAAAGGATTAAAGAAAGAGGAAGAAGAAAGATTGTATTCTTTCTTGTTAATTGATGAAAAAATTGCTTGGATAGCAAAAAGCATTGGTAACTGGGATTTACTTATAGGAATGTATTCTAAAAATATAATAGAATTTGGAAAAATAAAAGAGCATATCTTAAACGAATATGGAAAGTATATTAGAAATTATGATATCAGCCATCTAGAGGATGGAATTGTTTTTAACAGAGATTATTTGATTGATAAAAAAATAAATTATAGAAATAATTTTATCTTTGGGGGACAAGCTGGAGACAAAAAATTAAGCGATATTGAAATTAAAACTATTAGTCTTATAAAAAATAATGCCAGATTTACTGCATTAGAAATTGCTGACAATCTTAAAATTGATGCAAGAACAGTGTTAAAGATATTAGATGTTTTGAAGAAAAAGAAGATTCTTCAAGGATATACTGTATTTATAGATCTTAAAAAATTAGGGTTGCAATTGCATAAATTGTGTATTTACTTAGAGAATTATAATCCTAATGAGATAAATAGATTACTAGAAACATTAAAACAAAATAAAAGAATGGTACATTTAATAAAATCTCAAGGACCCTGGGAACTAGAAATTGAAATCGAAGAATCTAATCTAGAAAACATCTATAATTATTTAAAAAGATTAAGAAATCTTTTTCCAGATTTTATAAAAAGAATAGATTTAGTCTCTATTACAGATGAGATGAAACTAGATTTTTTCCCAGAGAATTATTAAAATATAAACTATTTTATAAAATTTAGAAAGTATATCCTTTTTGATATAGTTTGTGTAAACGAATAGAACAAAAAGGTAACCTTTTGTAACAAACCACTTATTTATGAGTATCCATCTCTTCCCATATTGCATTTATATCTCTAGGAGCATTTTTTTTGATTAACCATTCAAAATATTCTTTCAGGAATATAATACCTTTTTCATATTCTTCAGAAACGTTTCTTCTTTCAAAATTAGAAATTTAATCTATACTTTTACCATTTGCTGATTCACTTTATATTATTAATAGAAATTATCTTTATAAATATAATGGACCTAGAGAGGATCGAACTCCCGAATTCTCGGTGTAAACGAGATGGTTTGCCACTAGCCTATAGGTCCTTGCTCTTCAATTATAGCATAATTGAACTTGCTATTTTTCTTATCACCTATAGGCTATATTTTGCAACTCTTTGCCACTATGTCAAACCTCGTGAGAGTTTGACAGACAGAGATTTTTATTTAAAATCTCTATAGCCTGTAGGTTATTTTTGTTCAATTATCAATATCATAAATACATTTTTAAAACTTCCTAATTTGTTCAATTTCAATTATATTTATCCTGCATTATCTTATCATTCAATAATTTCTATCTTCCCAAAACATTTAAAAAATCTTTTTAGTTAATATTAAGATAAAATGGTGATAGAATGAATCGAACAATAAAGCTTCTGATGTTTTCAGATTTATTTATAATGACAAGTTTTGGATTGATAGAACCAATCCTAGCTATTTTCTATAAGGAAAATCTTATAGGGGGAAGTATTTTTGCAGCAGGAATAGCAAGCACAATTTTTCTTGTAACAAAAGGAATAACCCAGCTTCCATTTTCAATGCATGTTGATAAATTTCCTTATAAAAAGAAAGTAAGATGGCTTATGACAGGCTCTATCTTAGTTGCAGTTGTTCCGTTTATATATATTTTTGCAAAAGATATGAACGTTATTTTTGTTGCGCAAATTATCCAGGGAATAGGAACTGGATTGGCTTATCCGACCTGGCTAGGTTTATGGAGCACTAATCTGGATAGAAAAAAAGAAAGTTATGAATGGACCTTGTATTCAACAGTAACTGGATTTGGAGCAGCTTTAACAGCAGCAGTAGGAGCTGCGATAGCAGAATTTATAGGTTTTAATTATACATTTATGCTTGTAGGATTAATTACAATAACAGGATGTTTGCTTCTTTTAAGATTAAGAAAATAATCCTGTAGTATCCCGATATTACTTCGTTTTAGATTAGCCTGATTATCTTTTACCATTTTTTATAAATTTATTAATTTAAATCTTAATCCTATCCATACAGA